>CABSBK010000360.1 GCA_902475865.1 uncultured Collinsella sp. | reverse complement strand
GGGACCGCGCCGCCGCCATGTGCCGCGCTGCCGTCGAGCACGGCATTCGTCCGGCGCTCGTGCTTATGTGGTGCAACTACGTGCCCGGTACCTGGGGCGCCAAGATTGCCGAGCATTGCGGTGCCGAGGTTATGCCGCGCGAGGAGGTCCGTGCCCACGTTGCCCGCGTCGTCGAGAACCTGGGCGAGTTCGATCCCGTCTACGTGGTGACGGGCGATACCGACTTTACCAGCGACGAGGCGATTGCCTACTACGAGGACGCCCTCGACGAAGTCGTCAAACGCGCGCCCGAGGCGTTGCGCACCATGCATATCAACCGAGGCAACCGCACCATTCCGCCACAGTACCTGGACCGTCTGGACTTTTACATGTTCCAGCCCGGCCACAACTACGAGGGCCAGCCCGAGGCCTGGCGCCTGCCTCAGGACTTTACCGCCAACTATCCCAAAAAGCCGATGGTCAACTCCGAGCCCTGTTACGAGCAGATGGGCGCCTCACGCAACGTGTACTGGCGCTTCACCGCGCAGGACTGCCGCGCGAGCGTGTGGTCGTCGATCCTTGCCGGTGCGAGCGCTGGCGTGACCTATGGCGCGCACGGTGTTTGGAACTGGCAGACCAGCAAGAGCCAGGGCTCGGTGCTGGGCGAGGGCTTCGATATGCCGTTCCGCTGGCAGGAGTGTCTGCAGTTTGCGGGCGTTTGGGACTTTGGCGCGATCGAGCATGTGCTTGCCGGCCTGGGCGCTACGGCTGGCGATGACGCACTTGCCGTGGTTCCGGCGCAGGAGCTCCTCGATGACGCGCGCGAGGCCATTCGTGTGGCGCGCGTTGGCGATCGTGTCGTCACGTACCTGCCACGCACCACGGCGCTCAAGTTTAAGCTCGACGGCGCGCGCGGCTGGACGGCGACGGTCCTCGATATGGAGGACAAGCGCATCGCCAAGCTGCCCGTCCGCGACAACGGTGACGGCACCGTGCGCGTGGCTCAGCATCCCTTTGAGCACGACGCCCTGCTCGTGGTCTCGCCGGCGCGTTAAGGAAAACGGAATAACGCAAGAGAAAAGGCCCGGGTGGTAGCCCGGGCCTTTTTGTATCGACACAGCCGTTGCGGTTGGTAATGGCGATTGCATACCGCCGCTCTTAACGGTAGCCCTCCCAGAGGGGAAGGGGAAAGAGGATGTCCTCGAACTTAGACCACTCGGCGGGATAGTCGATCTCGTCGGGTCGCGCCACCCAACGGCCTTCCAATCCGTACATCGCCGCCAGCGCGCACGAGATGGCTTCGGCGGCGTCGATTCCCTCGGGAACGCTCCAGTTAACATCGGGCTCGGGCTCGATAACTCCGCGCGAGCGGTCGTTGAAATACTCGTGCAGGGGGCTCTCCGTGCTCATGGCCTCGGTATTGAGCATCTGGAAGAGCATGACGAGCTCGGGCTGACTGTTGTTCTCCGCCACGAGCAGACGGCAGTATTCGGGAATCTTGGGGCTCTGGCCCTCAAATGCC
>CABSBK010000359.1 GCA_902475865.1 uncultured Collinsella sp. | reverse complement strand
TCAGCGTAATCGTGCTGTCGGTGGACTGCTTGCCGGTGGGGGAGACGCCCGTAACGGTGGCATTCTCGTTGCCACTCACGGGGTTGCCGTTCTGATCGCAGAATGCGATGTTGTAGAACCCGGCGTTGTTGAGCGCGGTGACGGCGGCGGAGATGCTCTTGCCGTACAGGTTGCCCGGGACGCTGGCCTTGCCGGACTTCTTGGCGATGACGACGGTGATCGTGGCACCGGGCTTCTGCTTGCCGCTGGGGTTCCAGCTAATTACGGTACCCTCGGTAACCGAGTCGTTTTCCTGGTAGCTCACGTCGACGCCAAAGCCAGCCATGTCGAGAGCGTTGCGCGCCTGGGCCTCAGTCATGTCGGTCAGATCGGGCACCGAGGTGGTGTCCGGGCCGCTGGAGACCTTGTACGAGATGGTCGTGCCCTTCTCGACCTCCTTGCCGGCAACAGTGCTCTGCTCAAAGACCTGGCCTTCTTCGGCCTCATTGGCTTCCTCCGAAGCGCTGCCCTTCAGGCCCACGCTTGCCAGTGCGGCCTCGGCCTGGTCCTTGGTCAGGCCGACGAGCTGCGGAACCTCAACCTTCTCGGAGGGCTTAGGGCCCTTGGAGACTACCAGGTTCACCCTCGTGCCCTTGGCCTTCTTGGTGTTGCCGTTGGGGGTCTGCTCGGCGACCTTTCCCTCGTCGACATCGTCGTTGTAGCTCTGGTCGACGGTGCCAACCTCAAGGCCGGCTTCCTTGATCAGCTCAATAGCGGTTTCCTGGTCCTTGCCCAGCACGTCGGGCACCGTGACCTGTTCGCCACTGAACATGCCCGTGGCAAAGGCCACTACAACGCCAATCACGGCGACGGCGGCAATCACGGCGGCGATGATCTTGTTCTTGTTGGACTTAGGCTTCTCGACCTCGTAGGAGCCCGTGGAGCCCGAGACAGCGCTGCGGGCGGTGCTCTGACCGCTCACGCCCGAGACGGGACGAACCATAGCGCGCGTTGAGTCGGAAAGCTCGCGGGTCTTGGTGGCACCCAGGTCGCCGGCGGCACCGATGATGCGCGTGGGCTCCGAGACGTTGACGGCGCGGCCGGACAGGTAGCTGTTGAGCACCTGGCGCAGCTCGTCGGCCGTCTGGAAGCGGTTTGCCGGGTCCTTCTCCATGCACTTGAGGATGATGCGCTCCAGGTCGGCATCGACGCCGGAGTTGATCTGGCTCGGCGGGATGGGGAGTTCGTTGACCTGCTTGAGCGCGACCGAGATAGCGTCGTCGCCGTCAAAGGGTACGCGACCGGTGGCGCACTCGTACATGACGACACCCAGCGAGTAGATATCCGAGGTGGGGCCGAGGTCCTGACCACGGGTCTGCTCGGGGCTTACATAGTGGGCAGTTCCCAGCACGTTGTTGTCTTGCGTGAGGTGGCTGTTCTTGGCGCGCGCGATGCCAAAGTCCATCACCTTGATGTTGCCGTCGGGCAGCACCATGATGTTCTGCGGCTTTATGTCGCGGTGGATGATCTCGTGCTT
>CABSBK010000358.1 GCA_902475865.1 uncultured Collinsella sp. | reverse complement strand
ATATCAACTTCACGGATGATGCCAAAACGGTCACCCGGGAGGAAGTGTTGGGTTCGAGTGCTGTGGACAATGTTCCAGCATGCTGGGATCGAACTCGCTAGCCGGAATCACACGGTACCCGTGGCGCAGGAGCAGGTCGACGAAAACACCGTTGCCCGCGGTGAGCGTACCGCTAAAGGTGCCGTCGTAGATGTGACCCGCACCGCACGAGGGGCTGCGGTCCTGAAGGATGCACGCGACTATCTCTTCCGGTCCGCCCGCCTGCTCGCACATATCGAGCGCACGTTGGGCACCCAGGCGAAATTCGCGATCAACCGAGATGCCCTCGCAGGTACGAACCTCGCCGTTCACAATCTCGGACGGCTTGCGCGGCGTGGGAAGACCCCCAAAGACCTCAGGACACACCAAGAGGACCTCGGTCCCCGTGCGCTCGCAGGCCTCGACCAACTCTCGATGATAGTTGTCGAGCCCGTTATACTTGCAGCTCTCGCCCATCAAGCAGGCACTTACCACGATCTTCATATACAACTCTCCCTACGCAAAACGCCCCATTTGAGATGGACACTCAAATGGGGCGATTGAGACTGCGCAACCAGTATTACTGCTGCTTCGGCATCAGCGAATTCTCGCGCGTGAGGAGATTCATAAACTCCTCGCCCGTGATCGTCTCCTTCTTGTACAGATAACGAGCCAGCTCGTGGAGCTTGAACTTGTTCTCCTTCAGGATCTGCAGAGCGCGGTCGTGCGCGTCCTCGATCAGCTTGGCGACAATTGCGTCCACGCGCTCGGCCGTACCGGGGGCGCAGGTGAGCGACGTGTCCTGGTTGAGATACGCATTCTGCACGGTACCGAGCGCCATCATGCCAAACTCATCGGACATACCAAAGCGCGTCACCATGTTGCGGGCGAGCTTGGTGGCCTGCTCGATATCGTTGGCGGCGCCGGTCGTCATCTCACCAAAGATGAGCTCCTCGGCGGCACGTCCGCCGCAGTAGACGGCGAGCTTGTCCAGGACCTCCTGGCGTGTGGTCAGGAAGCGCTCATCCTCCTCAACCTGCATGGTATAGCCCAGAGCGCCGCTCGTGCGCGGCACGATGGTAATCTTGGTGACCGGCGCAGACCCCTTCTGGCGGGCGGCGACGATAGCATGGCCGATCTCGTGGTAGGAAACGACCTGCTTCTCGTGGTCGGACAGCACCGTGGACTTACGCTGCTGTCCGGCGATAACGACCTCCACCGACTCCTCAAAATCGTCCTGCGTGGCACGCTTGCGCCCCTCGCGGACGGCACGTAGGGCGCCCTCGTTGATGATGTTGGCCAGGTCGGCGCCCGAGGCGCCGGGCGTGGCGCGGGCAATCGCGGACAGGTCGATCGGTGGCTGCGTCTTCACGCTCTTCGCATGCAGCTCGAGGATGTTCTTACGGCCGGTCAGGTCGGGCAGCTCGACGGGGATGCGGCGGTAAAAACGACCGGGGCGCAGCAAGGCCGGGTCAAGGCTGTCGGGGCGGTTGGTAGCG
>CABSBK010000357.1 GCA_902475865.1 uncultured Collinsella sp. | reverse complement strand
CAACGAGGCCGTCGAGCTTGCCAAGGCCTATGGCACTGATCAGTCCGCTTCGTTTGTCAACGGCGTGCTGGGCAAGATCGCTCGTAGCGAGGAGCTGCCGGGCGAGGACCTGTATCAGGAGCTGCTGGCCGAGGACCGTGCCCGCGAGGAGGCCCAGGCTGCCGAGGCTGCCGCCAAGGTTGCCGCCGCTCATGCTGCGGCCGGCGTTCTCGATGAGGACGCCGAGGTCGCCGAGGCCGAGACCGGTACCGTCGAGGAGTAGCCATGCCAGAGGGTTCCGTCCGCAACTTCGACGAGATCTCGGACCGCTTGGACCAGATTATCGCGACCGTTCGCTCCAAGGATACGTCCCTGGAGCGTTCGCTCGATCTGTTTGACGAGGCGATTGAACTGGGCTCCCGTGCGGTCGATATGGTCGATAAGTTTGAGCTGACGCCTCGCGAGGCCGATAAGCTCGAGCAGGAATACGATGAGGATGCGGCAAACGAATCCAAGGATAGCCAGGCCGCGTCTCCTGATACGAATGGTTGATGGCATTCATGAAACGTGTGCGTCTTGATGACGAACTGATTTCACAGGGCATCTGCGCCGATCGCGCGGATGCCCTTCGCACTCTTATGGCCGGCTTGGTCTCGAGTGGCGGCGAGCGTTTGACCTCGCCTGGCCTTAAGGTGACGCCCGGCTTGCCGTTGCACGTGAAGGGTCGTATTCCCTATGTGGGTCGCGGCGGGCTCAAGCTCGAGGGTGCACTCGATTCGTTTGGGATTGATCCGACGGACCTTGCTTGCCTCGATGTGGGCTGCTCCACGGGCGGCTTTACCGATTGCCTGCTCAAGCGTGGTGCCGCCACAGTTGTTTCGGTCGATGTGGGCCGCGCCCAGTTTGATTGGTCGCTGCGCCAAGACGAGCGCGTGACGCTCCATGAGCGCACCAACGTGACGCAGCTGCCCGAGCTCGGCTACGGTGGCGCTATCGACCTGGCCGTGTGCGATGTGTCGTTTACGAGTATCGCGAATATCATCGACGCCGTGATGGCGTGCCTGAAGCCTTCGGGTTCGTTTTGCACGCTGGTAAAGCCGCAGTTTGAGGCGCCGGCTGCGCTGGTGGGCGAGGGCGGCATCGTGACCGACTCTGCTGTCCGCCGCGATACGCTCGTGGCGGCGATTGAGCTCTTTGCCGCCAAGGGCCTGTTCCCGCGCGACGTGTGCGTGTCGCCCATCCATGGCGCCAAGGGCAACGTTGAGTGGTTCCTGTGCGGCACGAGATTTGCCGCCGGGGAGCGCGGCGACGATGAGCGGCAATCCCAGGTATCGGTTTTGAGCGAGAAAGCTGCAACGCTATGAAGGTCTTTCTGGTTCCCAATTACTATAAGCAAGAGGCGGTCGAGAGCGGCTTGATGCTCGAGCTTTGGCTTTCGCGCCAGGGCTACGAGGTCGTATGGGCTGCCGATCAGCGCTCCAAGATCCAGAGTGCGCCCGATGTCGACGATGCCGACCTGGTCATTACGCTCGGTGGTGACGGTACG
>CABSBK010000356.1 GCA_902475865.1 uncultured Collinsella sp. | reverse complement strand
ATAAGCGCGTGCATCACGGTCTGCTGTGTTGGGTCCAGATCGGCGATGCCAGGTGCATCGGGACGCGAGTAGCGCAGCGTGCCGTAGATGCGCGAGATGGCCATTTCGATTGATTCCTCGTCGATGATGCAGCAGGCACCGTTAGCGATGAGATAGTTGGTCCCGCGCGACTCGGGCGAAAGAATGGAGCCCGGCACCGCAAGGAGCTCTCGTCCCAAGTCCATAGCGGCCTCCGCCGTGGAGAACGTACCCGAGGGCATGCCCGCCTCGGATACAAAGAGCGCCTGCGACAAGGCGGCGATTACGCGGTTGCGCCGCGGAAAGGCGAACTTACGCGGTCCCATGCCCCACGGCGAAATCGAAACGACCGCGCCGCCCGTATCGAGCGTGCGCGTGATGAGGCCGGCACTCGAGCGCGGATAGACAACGTCGGCGCCGGTCCCCAGTACCACGATGTGTTTGCCCCCGGCGTTGACCGCAGCCCAACCCGACGCTTGGTCGCAGCCGACCGCACCGCCCGAGACCACCGTCACTCCCGCCTCGACCGCCACCTTGGCCGCAAGTTCTGCCACGGCAAGACCGTACGGCGATGCCTTGCGTGCACCGATGATGGATAGCGCAGGCGTCGATAGCACGGCGGGGTCGCCACGCACATAGAGTGTCTGGGGTACATCAGAGAGCTCCAAAACCGTATCTGGATACAACGCATCACCGGGATGCAACTCAAAAGCCTCACCGGACATCATTGGTCCCTCCTTCCTTGGTACATCGCCGCCTCGAGCACGTGATCCTGCGATACCCGTTCGCTTTCGGAAACATCGGCGATCGTGCGCGCGATGCGTACCAGACGCACGATGCCGCGACCCGTGAGATGCGTGCGCTTCGACAGGCCGAGCACGCATTTCTCGGCAGCCTCATCAAGCTCAAAGGTCGAAACGACGCCGTCAATGGAGCGCGACTCATCTTCCTCGGCCTCGGTATCCGCATCGTCCATACGGGATTCACGCCAGGCGCGAAAGGCGCGCCCACGCACGACGTAATCGCGCAGCTCGGCCGATGACATACCCTCCGCGCCCTCAATGATCACCTGAGGGTCGGGGCGGGTCACGTCGATCATCATGTCGATACGATCAGCCAAAGGACCGCGCAACTTGCCCCGGTAGCGCTCGACCATCGACGCGGAACAACGACACGGCACTTCGCGATCGCCCAAAAACCCGCAGGGGCAGGGATTGCTCGCAGCTAGCAGCTGAAAGCGCGACGGGAACGTAAAGGCCCCGTCAACGCGCACGATCCTCACGTAACCGCGTTCAATGGGCTGACGCAGCGTCTGAAGCACGCCGGTGGGAAACTCGGCAAGCTCGTCCAAAAAGAGCACGCCGCCATGAGCCAGGCTAATTTCACCCGGATGCACCGGACGCCCGCCGCCGATGAGCCCCGCGGTCGAAATACTGTGATGCGGGCTTCGGAAGGGCCGATGCCCCGCAAGCAGTCCATCGATGTTCTCGCCCAAGACCGAATGGATGCACA
>CABSBK010000355.1 GCA_902475865.1 uncultured Collinsella sp. | reverse complement strand
AATGTTGGTCGCGGCACCCTATGCGCCGCGAACTATATCGAGTATGGATAATATCGCACTGTTGCGGCAAAGTTTCGCATAAGCCGACGAGCGGATGTTTCGTTTTGATTACGATGCAGGTAGAAGCGTTTTTGAGTGTCTGACGTGCAAAACCCGTGTTTCAAACCTGTTTCGTCCACGTGTTCCAAACCACCACATTGGGGACAGGCACCTTTGTGATGGTTTTGGTGGTTAGAGGACGAGCTGATGGTAGTCGGCGGGGGTTATGCAGCCCTCGGTGGCGGCGCGGAAGGCGGCGAGGGCATCGCCCGAGAACGGCATGGCCCAGCACAGCCCGCAGCCGGCGGTGATGGAGCCGGGCAGCGGCATGATGCGCCCGGGCACACCGGCGGCAAGGCACAGCTGCTCGCATTCCATCACATCGAAGGTGCTATCGAACGAAACGATGATCTTGCGTTCATGGTCGAGAGCATCACCGGACGGGCCTTCGCGGTGTGCATCACGATACGCCGCGGCGGCCGCTTCCTCTTCCGCAGTATGTCCACAGCCACCGCAACCGCAGGTACAGGGTTCGGACCCGTCGCAAGTGCAAGGTTCTCCCGTGTCGGGACAAATATCGTGAGACATGGCAACTCCAATCGTCTAGGCGAGTAACTCGGCCGCCGCAAACTCCTCGGGCGTATTGACGTTCTCGAAGCAGAGCGTCGAGTCGGCGACCGCGACAATCTGAGGCTCGTCCAAATACCCGGCATTCACCCGGTCGATCAGGCAGCGGATTCGCTGACGGTCACCGGCGAGCAGCTCTTGGGCAACCGGCGCACACGCGTCACGGCGCCAGACGGCGCAAAGCGGCTCAATCCCCCGCTCCTCGCGCGGCACGCACACGTCGAGCGCCTCGGCCTCAACACGATCGGCAAGCGCGCCGATGAGTTCCGGCGAGACAAACGGCATATCACAGGCGACGATAGCAACGAGCGGCAGCCGGGCCGCAGTCAGCGAACTCGCGATGCCGCGCATGGCGCCCGCCGGCCCCTCAAGGTCCGACACTATTCGCGGCACCAGGCCGCCAAACGCGCGCTCCTCAAGGTAGGCAAGCTCGCTGGGACGCGACGTCGTCACGACCAACTCGCCGGAAACTGGCGCCAGCCGACCCAGCACGCGTTCGATGAGCGGCTCGCCGCAAAACGCCATGCGCGCCTTATCACAGCCCATGCGCGAGGACAGCCCACCCGCTTGGACGACACAAGAAAGATCGGCACGTCTTACGGTAGTCATACGGCAAAACACCTCCATCGGCATGCTCGAAGCCCGGTGCACGAAGCTAAATACAGCCACCGAAATAGCAGCGCTACGAAAAGCTCGCGCAAAAACAAAACAGCGCCTTTGCGGCACGCAGCAAGACCGCGAGCACAAAAGCGCTGGTAGCGTATGGCGGGAACGTATGTGAATCGAACACATCCAAGACGTTTTGCACGCCTCGCAACGGTTTTGAGGACCGCTGTTTGTTTAGACCAATGGCAGAAACAATACC
>CABSBK010000354.1 GCA_902475865.1 uncultured Collinsella sp. | reverse complement strand
CGCGAGCAGCCCCGATACCAGCGCACCGGTAAACGCAGCCGCCTCGGGAGGCATGCCCGCACTCAGGCCCAAGAAGGGAAGCAGCGTCGGCGCATCGACGAGCGTAAGGCGCAAGGTATTAGACACGGCGCCGATGAGCCCTGCCGCCGCTGCCATCTTTACCGGACTGTTGAACATAACCGAGAAGCCAAATACGCCGATAAAGCTCATCAGCATGCGCAAGAGCGTAAGAGCCAGCGGTGAGAGACCAAGCGGGGCGAAGTCATCCGGCGCCAGTCCCACACACTCGGCAACCATCCAGCCTACGAGGGTCGCCATCACAATAATCGACACAGCATACGAAAGACGCTCGATGCCGCTTCGCATGTCGAGCTTAGCGATGTCGAGGCCTGCCGTAATGAGGGGAAAGCCGGGAATCACAAAGAGCATGGCGCCGATATAGCCTTCTTGGTGCGACATTGCCCCCGGTACGACCTGGCCAAGGCCGAGCAATGCCAGCAGATACGAAACGCAAGCGAGCGCAACGCCGATCGTCAGCGCGCTAAACTGGCCAAGGCCCTGCTTGAGAATATGGGAGCGAGCAAAGTTGCCGACACCAGCGCCTACGAATGCGCAGGCCATCTCGATAGGACCGCCGCCGAGCAAAAAGACGAAGGCGCCGCAAGCACAGGCTGCCGCAAGGCCCTGTTGCCAGGGAGCGTAATCGGGCTTTGAGCTCTCAACGGTCTTGAGCATCTCGTGGTACTCGTGCACGGTAAACCGGCGCCCGTAAATCTCGATTTCCTTTAAGAAGCTCTCCATCATCCAAATGCGATGAGTATTGACCCCCGTTGTGGGTAGGCTGACGACCTCGTTAAAGCAGTGGCCATCTTCGATGCAGGTGCACTCAAACGACAGAAGACTCAGGTCGACGTGAATCGTGACGCCGAGTACGGCAGCAACACGATTCATGGTATCGCGCACGCGCCAGGCACCTGTTCCGCTTGCCAGCATGAGCATGCCGGTGCGGCAGATAATGGATGACTTATCGGTGAGCGGCGCATCGACGGCAAGTTCATCGCCTGCCGTCACGATCTGGTGCCAGTCAGTTTTCATATGGAGTGCGCCGGCACGAGCGCCGTGGTGCATGGGGACTCTCGAAAGCAGCGAGTCCAGGCGCGAAGACTGTGGGGGCTCTGCTGATTCGACCTCGTCCTCGTCGGGCTCTTCACCAACAAGGTCGAAGGCATCGAGCGACGCCGGCTCGCGACGATCGATCAGCTCCTCGTCCTCATCATCAAAGTAGTTGAACTGATCGAGCATGTCCTCTTCGATTGCACGCTCGCTCGCGTCGTCCATATAGACGCTCCCTTCCTGCCGACTAACTCCCATCCTAGGCAGCGACGGCTAAAGGAAACATAAAAGAGACGACTGTCATGCGAGCCATGTGCGCAAACGTCGATTCATCGATGGACCACTCTCGTGTATTTGGTGCAAAGTAATGATTCCTTTTCCTCCGTCCCCAAGGGATCAAAGTGCCGGCACAAGAGGA
>CABSBK010000353.1 GCA_902475865.1 uncultured Collinsella sp. | reverse complement strand
CCATGGCTATGCGTCCGCGTGAACGAGCAGGCAGCGGAGCGTACCGGAGCAACCTTCGTAGGGGCGTTTGCCGGCGCCGTAGCCGACGGCTTCGATGCGGTAGCGTGAGGGCAGTTGGTCGGACGTGCGCAGCGCGGTGACGATGGCGGCGCCCGTCGGCGTCACGAGCTCGCCGGCGACCGGTGCAGGCGTGAGGGCGATATTGCCCGCCTGGCACAGGTTGACGACAGCGGGGACGGGAATGGGCATGAGGCCGTGGGCACAGTGGATGGTGCCGTGACCCTCGGAGAGCGACTCGACCACGATGTCCTCAATACCAAGGTCGTCGAGGCAGATGGCGACAGAGCAGACGTCGACGATGGAGTCGACGGCGCCCACCTCGTGAAACAGGACGGTGTCGGGCGTTTTGCCGTGAGCCTTGGCCTCGGCAGCAGCGAGTACGGAAAAAATGGCGAGGGCGCGACGCTTGGCGCCATCGCTTAGCTGCGAGCCGTCGATGATGGCGGTGACGTCCGCTAAAGAACGGTGGTGATGGTGGTGGGCGTGATGGTGACCCTCATGGTCATGCTCGTGGCAGTGCTCGTGTTCGTGCTCATCATGGTCATGATGGTGGTGCTCATGCTCGTGCGTGTGCTCGGCAGCTGCTTCGTTGCCGTAGAGCCAGGCCATATCGTGATCGTGGTTCTCGAGCTCCTCTGCAAGCTGGACGTCGAAATCGCAGGCGTCGATGCCATGCTTGTTTGCACGCGTGACGGCGATCGAAAAGCCGTCGACCGGCAGCGTGGCGAGCTGTTCGCGCAGGTGTTCCTCGCTGGCGCCCAGGTCGAGCAGGGCCGCGACGGTCATATCGCCGCTGATGCCCGAGGTGCCGTCGATGATAAGCGTATGCTGATGGTTGGACATGGAATGCTCCTTAACGGGCGCGGGGTGTGCCGGCGCTCAGATGGTTGATAAGACTTGCCTGGTAGGCGGCACCAAAGCCGTTGTCGATATTGACGACCGAAACGCCGCTGGCGCAGGAGTTGAGCATGGCGAGTAGCGCGGCTACGCCACCAAAGCTCGCGCCGTAACCCACGCTGGTGGGAACGGCGATGACCGGACAGCTCACCAGGCCGCCGACAACGCTCGCCAGTGCGCCCTCCATGCCGGCAATGGCGATGACCACCTGTGCCTGGGCAAGCTCCTCGGCATGCGCGAGCAGACGGTGCAGGCCGGCGACACCCACGTCGTAGAGGCGGTCGACCTCGTTGCCATAGAACTCGGCCGTCAATGCGGCTTCCTCGGCGACGGGCAGGTCGCTCGTGCCGGCGCAGGCGACGACGATGCGTCCGTTGCCGGTAGGGGAGGGCTTGCCTCCCACGAGGGCGAGCTGCGCGTCCGGGACATATCCCAGGTCGATGCCGTTGTCGAGGAGCTCCGAGGTGCGGTCTGCCTTTTCGGCGTCCAGGCGCGTGACCAGGATGCGCTCCTGGCCGGCATCGTGCAGCGCTTCGATAATGGCGGCAATCTGCTCGGCGGTTTTACCGGCGCCGTAGA
>CABSBK010000352.1 GCA_902475865.1 uncultured Collinsella sp. | reverse complement strand
CCGTCATGCCGAACAGGCCATCGGAATCGGTCACCTGCGGCAGGCAGGCCACGTCGACGCCAAAGGCCTCGCACACCGGCTCGCTCCAGCAGCCACGGCGCAGGTCAAAGAGCTGCGTGCGGCTGGCATTGGACCAGTCGCAGCGGAACTCCGCGCCGCCCGTGAGCGTCCAAACCACCCAGGCATCGATGGTGCCCAGGCACAGCTCGCCTGCCGCAGCAGCCTCGGCAGCAGCGGGAACGTTCGCAAGGATCCAGGCCATCTTGCCCGCCGGATAGTAGGGCGAGAGCACCAGACCCGTCGTGTCGCGCACCAGCTCGGCCACACCCTCGCGCGCGGTCAGCTCGTCGCACAGCTCGCGGGCGCGGGCGCACTGCCACACCACGGCATCGCACAGCGGCTCGCCCGTCGTGCGGTTCCATGCAACGGTGGTCTCGCGCTGGTTGGAGATGCCGATGCCGGCGACGTCGGCCGGATCGACCCCGGTCTCCTCCACCACGGCACGCGCCACGGCCAGCACATTGGTGGCAATCTCGGCCGGATCATGGCTCACCCAGCCGGCCTCGTTGACGATCTGGCGATGCGAGCGGTCGGCACGATGAATCAGATGGCCGCCCTCGTCTACCAGCAGCGCCTTGGTGCCCTGCGTGGATTGATCGATTCCGATGATGTAGCGGCCCATGGCCACCCCTTTCAAAACGAATGTGACAAAGGGACGGTCCCTTTGTCACATTCCAATTACTCTGCGGGCAGGAATTCGGCGACGGTCTGCGCGATTCCGGCACCCGTCAGGCCGTAGTGTGCAAAGACCTCGGGGCTCGTGCCGGTGATGACCGGCGCGTCGGGCAGGGAGAGGCACTTGACCGGACGCGGGCAATGCTCGCCCACCACCTGCGCGACCATAGAGCCCAGGCCTCCGAAGGGGCTGTGCTCCTCGACGGTCACGACGGCGCGAGTAGCACCGGCGGCCTCGATCACAGCCTCGGCGTCGAGCGGCTTGACGCAATACATGTCGAGTACCGTTGCCGAGATGCCCTGCTCGGCCAGCAGGTCGGCAGCATCCACGGCATGGCGGACCATCTCGCCGGTAGCGACGAGCGTTACATCGGTGCCGCGGCGTACCCAGGTGGCGCGATCCATCTGGAACGGGCACTCGTCCTCGGTGTACACGTCCTCGACCGGGTTGCGGCCCACGCGGATGTAGGCCGGCTTGTTGTCGGCGACCAGGGCCCGCACGAGCTCGGCGGTCTGGAAGCGGTCGCTCGGCAGATACACGCGCATATTGGGAATCGCGCTCATGGCGGCGATATCCTGCGCGGAGTGATGGCTCATGCCCAAGGCGCCGTAGGACACGCCGCCCGAGATGCCGATGAGCTTGACGTTGGTGTTGGAGTACGAGACGTCGACCTTGCACTGCTCATACGAGCGCGTGGTCACAAAGGACGCCGGCGAGGCGGCCCAGGCCTTCTTGCCGCACGAAGCCATGCCGGCGGCGATGCTCACCAGGTCCTGCTCGGCGATGCCGACCTCGACGGACTGCTG
>CABSBK010000351.1 GCA_902475865.1 uncultured Collinsella sp. | reverse complement strand
GGATTGCGTGGCGGTGTCAATCGTTTGGAACTCTTCAATACGGATGGCATTAGCCAGGTTATCGTCATCGTCTGAAGCGGCAGCCGCAGCGGGAGTGGCAAAATGCGCACCAGCGGGACGTCCGCCCGCCACCACAGCACGCGAACCAAACGAACCGGCAACGGCCATTTCCTCGCGCTTGCTCGCGCGCCAGTTCTCAATCACGATAAACAGTACGCCGTACACAATGAGCGCCAGCGCCACGACGGGAGCATTGTAGAAATGCTCCTCCATCCAGTCGTTGAGCGGCAGACCGATCGCCGCGGCGGGAATGCAGCCGAGCACAATCTTGCCCCACAGCACCCAGGTGTCGCGACGGCCCTCCTTGCCCTTGCTGGGAGAAAACGGGTTGAGGTCGTAAAAGAACAGGACGCAGACGGCCAAAATGGCGCCAAGCTGAATCACGACCAGAAACATATTCCAGAACGTCTCGCTCACGTTCATCTTGACGAACTCGTCCACCAAGATCATGTGACCGGTCGACGAAACAGGCAGCCATTCGGTGATGCCCTCGACCAGGCCCATGAAGGCAGATTTTAGAAGCTCGATGATATCCAAAGGGACCCCCCTCGTTAGACACCCGCCGATATTGTTCTGCGGACGGTGCGGGCGATGTCCCATTATCAACCGTTGGCGGCGCGCCTGCGCCTACCCTTACCAAAAAACTCGCCCGTTCACAGAATTGCGAGCGGTCAAACCCAAATCCTTGGGTATAACTGCAACAAGATAAAGTGTCCGGCGGCCACGCATCCGCGCCCGCCCGATGCACGAGCCCCACGCCCGTGCGATAGACCAAGGAGGAAACCATGAACGAGGGCTACACCAAGGTATTTGTTTCACTCGACGGTACTGAGCAGCAGGATTTTGTACTCGCACGCGCCATCAAGGTCGCCGCGAACAACGGCGCTAAGCTGATCATCGGCCACGTTATCGACTCCACCGCGCTCGAGAGCGCCGGTTCCTATCCGGTCGACCTGGTCAACGGCTTGGAGGAGGCCTTTAACAACTCCATCGCAAAGCAGCACGAAGAGGCCAAGGCCAATCCCGACATTCCCGAGGTCGAGGTCATGATTCGCGCCGGCCGTATTCGCGAGACGCTCAAAGACGAGATGCTCGACGTGGTCAAGCCCGACCTGGTGCTCTGCGGCGCACGCGGCCTGTCCTCGATCAAGTATGCGCTCCTGGGTTCGATTTCGACGTTCCTGCTACGCAACACCGACTGCGACATCTTGGTCGTGAAGTAGGTTCCTTCCCGCCGGCGCAAGGCCTGCGGGGTTATCACGCCGACGTCCTCGCCGCTTCGCGGCTGCGGGATGTCGGCTTTGATAACCCCTCCCGGCCTTGCGCCTTCGTCACCGTACTTCAACGAGTTGTCTGAATAGAGAGATGGCGTGCCGCCCCGTTTGGGGCGGCACGTTTTGTTTGGGGCGGCACGTTTTGTTTGGGCGGGCGTCTGCCGCGTGCGTTACTCGAAATATTGAAACTTGTTCGTTGAAAACGTGA
>CABSBK010000350.1 GCA_902475865.1 uncultured Collinsella sp. | reverse complement strand
AGGGCTGTCTCCAGTCGTGATTTCCCTAGGGGGAACACGCTCAGACACGCCTAGCCGTGTTTTCCTTAGGGGAATCACATTTACTGACGGGAGCGAGCCAGCTGGCACGTCAGCTTGAGCGACCGCATTGCCTCAACGAGGATGACGCCGGCGATAGCGACCGTGACCGCCATGTCGAGCGGCGTGTTCACAAACCACATCAGGCCCATGAGATACGACCCGGCATTAAAGGCAAAGTGCAGCAGGATCGTGTAGCGGAGCTTTCCAGTGGTCACAAGCACCCAACCAAAAATGAGGCCGGCGGCACCCGCATAGCAGCCCTGCACCCAATTCATGTGCATAAAACCGAAGATTGCCGCCTGCAGCACAATCGCCGCGGCGATACCCCACGTGCTTGGGGCCGCCCAGGGCACCATGGCTCCGTCCTGCGCGCTCGCACGACGCCGGCGCTTCCAAAGTGGGCGGCACTGCGGATTAAACGCACGCAGCGAAAACTCAAAGATGATGCCGCGCACCAGGAGCTCTTCGCAAAACGGCGCGCCGAGTACCGTGGTCAGGACGGCCAGATAGCTCGTGTCGCCCATGCCCGTCTCCTCGACAAGTTCGCTGTAATCGGCCGCCGCCTCGGGCAACAGCGACAGCACGGCGTCGGTCACGTAGCCAACGACCACTTGCAGGGACAGGCCAATCACGATAACGCAGGCGATGCGTTTCCACGCCCCACGCGCTCCCCCGCCGAGTGGATGCTCGCTTTGCCGGCGTGCCATAAACGAACGCGGCCACAGATAACGCCACCACAGCAGCGCCATCAAAAACGATGCCGTCTGAGCGGCAGCCTGGAACCATTGGATATCGAGATTGTCGATCGGATAGCCCGTCAGCACCGATACGGCATCGAGAACTGAAAACAGAACCACGCTCAGGGCTATATCGGCAGCGACAACGCCAAAACAGGCAAGCACCCAAATCATCGCATTGAGCATGCCAACCTCCTCAAAACCGTTCCCTAGTTCTACCACAACTCGGCAGAGAGCTGATTCCATGGGGACGGAGGAAAACGGATCACTTATTGATGAGAATCGGGCGCAGTGCCAAAGGCCCCGCTGGGCGAAATGTCGAACGGAAAGGTGCCGCAGCGATTGAACGCGGCGATGAACATGCGGATGGCGTTGGACGGCGTGGTGCCTACGAGCTGGGTTGCCGCCGCGAAGGCCGCCTTTTCCTCGGGCAAGACCTTCGCGACAACCGGGGTCATGTGTTCTGCCATGGCGCTTCCTTTTTGAAACGACGGTGGTGCGGATAGATGCGGGCCACGCGGCTGGGCGACGGGCTGTGAAGGCAACCCGATTGGCCCGCATCTGGAGTTTGTTTCTGCGGCGTTGGTATTACTTGGTATTCCAAAGTATTACCCCACAGATAGAATACCATATCCAACCCCATGGGAACGGAGAAAAACGGATCATTTTGTTGCTGAATAAGTATTTAGAGCGTGATGATGTCCGAGATATTGAGGGCCCGAGCGTCTGCGGCATCGTGCGTGGCAAGC
>CABSBK010000349.1 GCA_902475865.1 uncultured Collinsella sp. | reverse complement strand
CTACGAAGCGGTTGACGCGCCCCTGTATTACGGGCTGCGCAGTCCACAGCGCCTTTTTATCGAGGCTATGGCGGTTGACGAGGGCAAACCGACGCGCATGGCGGATATCATTGAGCGCTGCGAGCGTACCCAGAGCTGGGCAAGTAAATATCGCGCAAGCCTGATTCGCGAGCGCGTCATCGAGGCAGCCGGATACGGCCTCGTCCGGTTTACCGTGCCCATGCTGGGCGAGTATATCCGCGACCGCATTTTATGGCATGAGTAGGGTGATAAAAGTGACGGAACAGAAGATGAGCCCGCAGGCTATCGAGGTGCGTGGCGCGCGTGTCCATAACCTTAAGGACATCGATATTGATATCCCGCTGGGAAAGCTCGTGGGTATTGCCGGCGTGTCGGGTTCGGGCAAGAGTTCGCTGGCGCTGGGGGTTCTTTATGCCGAGGGCTCGCGTCGCTACTTGGAAGCACTCAGCACCTATACTCGACGTCGCCTGACGCAGGCCGAACACGCCCAGGTGGACGAGGTGCTGCATGTGCCGGCGGCGCTCGCATTGCATCAGCGCCCCAGCGTGCCGGGCGTGCGTTCTACCTTTGGCACCATGACCGAGCTCAACAATAGCCTGCGCCTGCTCTTTAGCCGCTGTGCCCATCACGTGTGCCCGCACTGCGGGGCGCGCGTGGAGCCGAGCCTTAACGTAGCGGCTGGCCTGTCGCTCACGTGCTCCGCATGCGGCCGCGAGTTCTACGCTCCGAGCGCCGAGGACCTTGCCTTTAACAGCGGCGGTGCATGCCCCACCTGTGGCGGCACCGGTGTCATGCGCGAGGTGGACGAGGCGAGCCTGGTGCCCGACGAGTCAAAGACCATCAACGAAGGCGCGGTGCTTCCCTGGGGCACGCTTATGTGGGATCTGATGAAGCAGGTGGCAGGCGAGATGGGCGTACGCACCGACGTGCCGTTTAACCAGCTTACGCCTCAAGAGCGCGACATCGTGTTTCATGGTCCGGCGGTTAAGAAGCACATTCTCTACGTTCCCAAAAACGGTGAGGGCGCCACGCCGCTCGACTTTACCTATTACAACGCCGTCTATACCGTCGAAAATGCGCTCGCCAAGGTCAAGGACGATAAGGGCTTAAAACGCGTTGCGCGCTTTTTGCGCGAGGGCCCATGCCGTGATTGCGACGGTACGCGTCTCTCCGAGGCTGCGCGCCAGCCCCAGGTGCGCGGTATCAATCTGTCACAGGCGGCGGCCATGACGCTTGGTGATGCGATTGAGTGGGTGCGCGGGGTGCCCGCATCCTTGCCGCCCGAGATGCGGCCCATGGCAGCGGATATCTGCGATTCGTTTTTGGGCACGGCTCGTCGTCTGGTCGACCTGGGTCTCGATTACCTTTCGCTCGATCGCGCCGGTGCCACGCTCTCCACGGGTGAGCGTCAGCGCGTGCAGCTCGCCCGCGTGGTGCGCAACCGATCGACGGGCGTGCTTTATGTACTGGACGAGCCCTCAATTGGCCTGCATCCTGCCAATGTCGACGGCTTGGTGGGTGTGAT
>CABSBK010000348.1 GCA_902475865.1 uncultured Collinsella sp. | reverse complement strand
CGGTGCGTAACGTTGCGCACCACTCTTTTTAGCCCCGTCCCAAATGAACTGCTTCTAAGTTGCGGTGGAATAGGGATTGATTTGCGGCTGATGAGCCAAAAACAGTCCCTATTCCACCGCAAGTGGTAAAGGTGCCCCTAGTGGATGGGCTGATAGCGGGGACAGTAGCTGATGGCGATGGCGTCGACGCCCACGTGGGTAGCGATGGTGCAGCCGATGGGGCCGGTGCCGGCGTCTACGTAGTTCTGGCCTGCGAGCGCTTGGTTGACGAGCTCCTGCTCCTCGGCAGCGCCGGTCGTGAGCACGCGAACGCTTGAGCCTGGGTGCTCGGTCAAAAATGCGAGGCAATCGGCCATGGTGTTGGCAACGATGCGCTTGGCTCCGCGGCCCTTCTTGACGGCCTTGATCTCGCCCGATTTCCACTCCGGCGAGACGGCCAGGCGAATGTTGAGCATTTGGGTGAGCTGGCCGGCGAGTTTAGGTGCGCGGCCGTTCTTGACCAGGTTCTCGAGCGTTCGGGGAATCAGCAACAGGTGTGCGTCGGGCAGCGTCGCGCGGATCTGCGCCTCGGTCTCGTCCAGGCTGCGACCGTCCTCGCGCATGGCCAGCGCGTACTCCACCAGCAAGCCCTCGGCGCCCGAGCCGGTGCGCGAATCGATGCAGCGCACGTCGAGCTCGTGGGTCTCGGCCGTCAGGCATGCGTTGGAATAGCAGGCAGACCACTCGCTGCACAGCGAGATAAAGATCGCGCTATCGTGGCCGTCGGCGCGCACACGGTCAAAGAGCGCCTTGAATTCGCCGGCGCTCGGCTGCGAGGTGTGCGGCAACTGCTCGGAGCCAGCCATGCGGGCGACGTATTCCTGGGCGGTAATCTGTACCTGGTCGAGCAGGTCCTCACCCTCGATAATCACATGCAGCGGAATCACGTAAATGCCGAGCTCTTGGGCACGGGCGGGGGAGATGTCCGACGTGGAGTCGGTTATGATGGCAAAAGACATAATTGCACCTTTCGTTGGGGCGCTTGCGCGTCGCCTTCTGAGAGCAAAGTGCGACAAGTATAGTAGAGTCGTTCCACATTACTAGGTTCAATTGTTGAATAGTCAACAGTTTGAAGTGTCGGTGTGGAAATCGTCAACTGGGGAAGAGGAATGCCGATGGAGGCGTTGGAGATAGGCAAACGGCCGGTTGTGCTGTTCGATTTTGATGGCACGGTGGCCGATACGGGTCGAGCGGTGAGGACCGCGACGCGCAAGACGCTGGCTGCGCGCGGGTTCTCGGAGATGCAGATGGGTGATCTGCGCCGCATGATCGGGCCGCCCCTGTGGAAGAGCTTTTACGACTTTTACGGCTTTTCCCGCGAGGAGTCGCTGATGGTGGCCGACGAGTATCGCGCCTTTTTTGATGAACTGGGACCGGAGGAGTACCCCGTGTTCGATGGGATCCCCGAGCTGCTGGATGGGTTGGTCGCCCAAGGCAAGCGTATGGCCGTGGCGACGTCGCGCATGGAGGCCAAGTGCATCAACATGGTGCGTGAGCTCGGGCTCTCT
>CABSBK010000347.1 GCA_902475865.1 uncultured Collinsella sp. | reverse complement strand
CGAATCTGGGCGAGCTTGTCTTCGGCGAGCGGCCGGGCGATACCGTTGACCTCGACAAAAGAGCAGATCTCGAGCATTTCCTCGGCAGCTCCCTTGGTAACCATCTGGGTTTTGCCTTGGGCGTCGGAGACAACTACGCTCAGGCGACGGCGCGAGAAATCGAAGGGAACCTCGTCGACCTTGGTGTAGCGGTCGCGCAGGCTCTGGCCCAGCATGGAATCGGGCACGACGGTCGAGGGCGTCACATCGGCACGGTCGATTACGGCCAGGTCGATAAGGTTTTTGAGGCCGGTCTGGAAGAAGCTGTTCAAAAACGCATGGCGCAGCACGCGCGCGTCCTCGTTGCCATCGGTGTTGAGGTAGCGCTCGAGCACGATGCGGTCTTCGGTGAGGGTGCCGGTCTTGTCGCAGCACAGGACGTCCATCGCTCCGAGGTTTTGAATCGCCGGCAGCTCCTTGACGATAACCTGGCGACGGGCGAGGTCCTTGGCGCCCTGCGACAGGCTCGTGGTCACGATGACGGGAAGCATCTGCGGCGTGATGCCCACGGCCACGCTCGTGGCGAACAGCAGCGCGTCGATGACGTTGCCCTTGGTGGCGGCGTTGATGGCAAAGACGGCCGGCGCCATAACGAGCATGAGACGTACGAGCAACATGGAGACGCTCGAGACGCCGCGGTCAAACGCGCTCTTCTCGCTGCGCCCGTTGAGCATCTTGGCGATACCGCCCAGGTAGGTGTCCGAGCCGGTGGCAACGACAAGCGCCATGGCGGTGCCGTTTTGCACGGAGGTGCCGGTAAAGACGATGTTCTTGCAGACAGAGAGTGGCAGCGCGGAGCCGTCGGCGCCCTCGACGACGGTGACGGCAGCGGTCTTCGCGACTGCCTCGCTCTCGCCGGTGAGTGCGGACTCGATGACAAACAGGTCGCGCGCGGTGATGACGCGGGCATCTGCCGGCACCATATCGCCGGCAGAGAGACGGATCACATCGCCGGGGACGAGCTCGTCGAAGGGGATCTCGATGCTCTCGTCGTCGCGCAGAGCGGTGCAGGTGTTGGAGACCAGGTCCTTGAGGGCCTCGGCCGCATTGCCGCTGCGGGCTTCCTGGATAAACTTCATGCCGCCCGATACCAGCAGCATGATGCCGATGACGATGACCGTGGAGGGGTCGCGCTGCGGCTCGGGCACGGCGAGCACGTCGATATAGAGCGAGACCAGCGCGAGCGCGGCGAGGATGCCGGCGAAGGGATCGATGAAGGCGTCGGCAATGCGGCGGGCGAGCGTCTTGGTCGGTGCCTCGATGGTGTTGGGGCCGGAGGCGTCCAGGCGCTCGGTTGCCTGCTCGGCGGTGAGGCCGTTTGCCGTGGCGTCGAGCAGTACGAGGGCGTCCTCGGCGCTATGGGTGGCGGCGAATATGGTGTTCTTGGACAGGCCGGTGTGAGCGGTAGGGCGCGCCGTGCGGCGGCGCTTGGAGATAGCTTCGAGTACCGTGGCGGTTTTGAGCATCAGCATAGGGTCCTCCTTGTTGAAGGGAGTTAGCGTACGTGTCGTATT
>CABSBK010000346.1 GCA_902475865.1 uncultured Collinsella sp. | reverse complement strand
ATCGCATGTGCCAACCAGTTTGCGGCCGAGTTTTCGCCCCGGAGCATCGTGCTCAAGACCAACTATCGCTCCACGCCCGCCATCGTTGAGCTTGGTCAAGCTATCGCACGCCAAATTGATTATCGCCTCGACGCCAGCTCGAATAAGTCAATCGAAGCCTCCAAGCCTCAGGGTGATCAGGTCGGCTTTAGCGAGAACGTCTACGCCGGCAAAGCCGAGGAATACGCCGCTGTCGCTGCGAGTATTAGGCAGCGGCTTGATGATCACTATCTCAATGAATGCGAAGATCCCAATGAAGGAATTGCAGTCATCTCTGCCAAGCACGCCGCCTTGCGCTCGCTGATTCCCTTCCTCGTTAAGGAGAAGGTGCCCTTTTCGTATCGCGAGCGGCAGAATCTCTTTGCTTCCGAGCGTATGCAGACGATGCTGGCACTGTTGCGCTGCGTTACCGCGCTTGCTCGCGGGCAGAAGGAGCTCGCCTGCAGCTATCTTCCGCAGATTGTCTGCGCCGCCGAGCTGGGCGGCGACCATCCATCGTCCGTGACGTTTGCGCTCAGCGCCAAACGCGAACATCGCGGCGACTGGATGGCCGCCATGTGCGAGAGTAATAGTGCCCGCGTCAAAGAGCTGTACGACGACCTTATGCAGTGGGCGGCCGAGGCCGGCGCCTCCCCGGTCAGAGCGTTGCTCTTTAAGATTGCCAAACGCAGCCTTGACTATTATCAGGATCATAAAAAACAGGATCCGCTGGGCGCCGCCGAATTCAATGCCGGCCTCCGCGCCCTACTCGCCTTTGCCGAGGGTGAAATGGGCGACGCGCGCCGCATGGGACGCACGCTTCGCCTGCCCGATATTGTCGACAAACTCGACGCCGCGCAAAAGTTTGGCGTGAGCATCGACGCATCGATCGATCTTGGCACACCGGGAGCCGTTCGCCTTACTAGCGCTCACAGTTCGAAAGGTCTGCAGTTCGATTGCGTCTACCTGCTCGACGCCGACGACTCCACCTGGCACAAAGGTGCTGGCGGCATGAGCCTGTACCCGTCCAACCTGCTTATTCGCGACGAAAAGGATGACGACGATGCGCGCCGTCTGCTGTTTGTAGCCATCACACGCGCTAAGCGACACCTCGAGCTGTACCGCGCCGGCGGATCGGCGCTGCAGGAGCTCACGGGGCTTATCGACTCTTGCGAGGTTTCTGCTGAAGCGCACCAGCTCAGTGCCGCCATCGAAACCGAATGGCGCGACAACTACGTGTTTGATACGCCCGAGCTCCGTGCGCTTTTGGAGCCTCACACCGACGTAAAACACCTCTCTGCCACGGCACTCAACAACTTTGTGACCTACGAGCCTGGGTGTGCAAATAGCCAGCACTTCCCCGAGAAGCAGATTGTGCGCCTACCCACTGCGCCCACGATTCAAACCGAATTCGGCACTATCGTTCACGCGATGTTCGAAGAAATCGTTAATCGGATGGCAACCGATGGCGCGGCGGCAATTGAGACAATTGAGGCCGAGTATCGCCAGCAGATTTCGTGGCTCGATTTTGCCCCC
>CABSBK010000345.1 GCA_902475865.1 uncultured Collinsella sp. | reverse complement strand
CGGCGGCCTCGGCGTACATGCCCAGATGCATCAGGGCGTTGCCGCGCAGGTGGTCGGCCTCACCCATGATCTCGTTGGGAGTCTTTGCCGCACCAAGCATCTGGGCGGCAGCGGAAAAATCACCCGCGCGATAAGCGGCGCGGCCCTGTTGGATCAGCTGGCTATTCAAGGAAGTCCCCTTTACTCGTGAACGATCTCGACATGAACGATCTCGTCGCCGGCGCGCAGCTGCGAGATGACGTCGAGGCCCTCGACCGTGGTGCCAAAGACGGTATAACCGGAGTCGAGGTTGTGCTGGGCACCCAGGCAGAAGTAGAACTGCGAACCTGCGGAATCGGGATCCATGGAACGTGCCATGGCAAGCGCGCCGTCGACGTGGCTGTTACGCGGGTTGGTAGCGAACTCGCCCTTGATGCAGTAGCCGGGGCCACCGGTACCGGGCATGCCGTCGGGGCCCTCAAGGCCGGCAGCAACGTCGGCGCCGGACATATCGCGGGTATTGGGGTCGCCGCCCTGGATCACAAAGCCGGGCACATAGCGATGGAACTTAAGGCCGTCATAGAAGCCCATCGTGGAAAGCTCGCAGAAGTTCGCCACATGGATGGGGGCGCCCTCACCGTCAA
The DNA here is from genome assembly GCA_902475865.1 of uncultured Collinsella sp. Taxonomy (GTDB): domain Bacteria; phylum Actinomycetota; class Coriobacteriia; order Coriobacteriales; family Coriobacteriaceae; genus Collinsella. The sequence continues at coordinate 945 of CABSBK010000345.1, read as the reverse complement.
ACTTGACCTTGATGGTGCCCTTCGACGTCTCGATCACCGCGCACTCGTCACCGACGAGCTGGTACTCGGGCGTATAGAGCTCTTTCTTAAAACCAAACATGTGGTTCCTTCCTCGTGCGTTTAAAGCATATTTGTACGAATTGTAGCAATAAGCACGGGCTTCCATCAATTGCGCACGCAGGTTATGCCGCCGGAGGGCAACAAATTACGAACGCTGCTGCGGCCTCCATGCGCTCACGTTGGCGTCGTACTGGTTAAGCGCGCTGTTGCCGCCTTGTGCGATGGGCGCCAGGATCTCGCTCTGACGGGCGCTCAGCGACTCGCCGTCGGGAATGGACAGCGAGATATCCCAGCTCTGGCAGATTACGTCGACACGCTCGTACATCCACTGGGCAAGCTGCTTTAGATGATCGATGTCCTCCGCATAGACCGTGTCGTCCTGAACCTTGAGGTTGTTGAGCTCATCCTGGGTCTTTTTAATCTGATCGCGCAGGGCATATGCGCTCTGCGACAGCTCCTGACGGGTGGAGAGCGGTGTACGCAGATAACCGTTATTAAACGAATCGATGACCTCTCCGATCTGATCATCGTCGCTGTACGACACGATGGTCTGGTACAGGCCATCGAGCCTGGCGTAGAGTTGGTCGTCGGTTAAGACGGTCTCCTCCTGAACGACCTCGGACGCATCCTTTTGCTTGGACTCTTTCTCGGTGGCCTCGCCCTTTTGGCGCGACGGGAAGGTGGTCTTGGCGGCCTGGCCAAACTGGTCGTAGAAGCCGGGCATGACGCCCATGGGATCGGCAGTCACAAACCAATAGGCACCACCGCACACGGCGGCGAGCACCGCGATGACAATGATCGGCTTAGGGATATGGCGCTTGTGCTTGTGATAGGCATCCTCGTCGGGGTGGACCTTGCGCTTGGGCTTTTGCTTTTTGGGCTGGA
>CABSBK010000344.1 GCA_902475865.1 uncultured Collinsella sp. | reverse complement strand
GTTGGCTTCCCACCTCTATACCGCCGGCCTTCCCGATCCTGAGCTTGTGATTCGCACCTCTGGTGAGCTGCGCCTTTCGAACTATCTGCTGTGGCAGGTGGCTTATTCCGAGTTCTACGTCACCGATACCTATTGGCCTGACTTTGATCGTTGGGGCCTTGTCGACGCCATTTTGGCCTATCAGGGCCGTGACCGTAGGTTTGGTGGACTGAGCAAGACCGAGGAGGCTTAATCGTGTCCGATCGTCCCAAGGCATCTGCTCCCAAGACGCCTTCGCGCAAAGCTTTCGCTGCTGGCGCGCCTGCAGCGAAGGGCGGCACCGGTTCGTGGCTGGCGGGCTTTATTACCCGTGCCGCCGCCGGTATCGTCTACGCCGTTGTCTTTATCCTGTGCCTGGTTTTGGGTATCGTGCCCACGGCCATCTTTGTTTCTGTCATGAGCGGTCTGTGCTGCTATGAGTTTTTCCGTATGACGAGGCTCGATGGCAAGATGGCTAACGAGCGCATGGGTATCGCTGCCGCCGTACTCTTTCCGCTGTCGGCGTTGGGCGATTCGATGTTGCTGAATGCCCTGCTTTTTGCCCTGATGCTCGCTGTGGGCATTTGGTATGTTTGGTCGCCGCGTACCCGCATCTCTGATGTGGCCGTGACGCTCATGGGTCCCATCTACACTGGCTTTATGCTGTCGGCCATCGTGCTGCTGCGCGATGCCGTGCCCGGTTTTGCCGGCGCCCTGCTTTCGGTGGCCGTTTGCGCGTCCCTTTGGGTCTCCGATTCGTTTGCCTACATCGTGGGCAGCCGTATCGGCAAGCACAAGATGGTTCCCAAGATCTCTCCCAAAAAGAGCTGGGAGGGGTTTGTCGGCGGCATCCTGGGCTCTGTTTTGATTTGGCTCATTCTGTGGGCGACGCACTTCTACAAGCTCAGCCTGCCCTATGCGCTGCTGTGCGGCGTGGTCGTGTCCATTTTGGGCGTTATCGGCGACCTTATCGAGTCGCGCATCAAGCGTGGCGTGGGCGTCAAGGATTCCGGCAACCTTATCCCGGGCCATGGCGGCATGCTCGATCGTAGCGATTCGCTTATCTTCGGCTGCATCACCGCGCAGCTGCTTTTGATGATCGGAGGCGTGCTGTAATGTCATTCCAGACGACGTATGGCCCCGATGGACGCCTCCGTGTTGCCATCCTGGGTTGTACGGGCTCTATCGGCACCCAGGCACTCGATGTGTGCCGTCAGCATGCTGATCGCCTGCAGGTGACGGCGCTGTCCGTTAATTCCAGCACCTCTGAGCTCGTTGCCGCTGCCCGCGAGTTCTCGGTTCCGGCGGTTGCCGTGGCCGATGTCGCTCATGGCGATGACGCCGTGCTGCAGGAGTTGCCCGAGGGAACGAAGCTCGGAGTTGGCGCGCAGGCGGTTTGCGAGCTCGCGCGTCGCGACGATGTCGACTGCGTGCTCGTTGCTATTGTGGGCGCCGCCGGTCTCGAGGCGAGCCATGCGGCCTTGACCTCGAATAAGCGCCTTGCCCTTGCCAACAAGGAGTCCCTCGTCGTCGGTGGCGACTTGCTTATGCCGTTGGCGCAACCG
>CABSBK010000343.1 GCA_902475865.1 uncultured Collinsella sp. | reverse complement strand
ATGATCAAACTTGTGCTGACCGATATGGACGATACGCTGATTCCGGCTGGACATGACGGTGCCAGCGACTACGCTATCGAGGGCATTCATGCCATGCAGGCGGCGGGTCTGCACTTTGGCCCGGTTTCGGGCCGTCAGCCGTCCGCGATGGGCCCGACGTTCCAAAATCGTTCCGACTGCCTTTCGACCCGTGCGTTCTGCAATGGCCAGGTCATGTTTGTGGACGGCGAGGCGGTAGCCTCGCATGCGACCGACAACGCCGCTCTTATGCGCTTGGCTGACTACTTGGAGCAAGAGACCGATGATACGTATCTGAAGGTCTACAGCCTGGGTGACGACTTTTGGGATAACGATGCCTACTGCGTGACGAGCGATCCCGAGCGCGTTCGTCGCGCCATGGAGTCGGGCGGTAATGCGTGGCTCAAAGGCGAAGAGGCCCCGTGCCGTCCTGTTGTCGATGATGCCCCGGTATACAAGGCGAATATCTGGAGCGCCCGCTCGCGCGAAGAGCTTGCTGAGCTGCGCGAGCGCATTGCTGCCGAGGTGCCGGAGCTCTCGCTTGTATTTCCCAACAACCGCGTGCGCCTATTCGATATTCTCCCGGCCGGTTGGGACAAGGGCTGCGCTGCGCTGGAGCTGGCGCGCGCTTTGGGCCTGACGCCCGATGAGGTGGCCGTATTTGGCGATTCCGATAACGATCTGCCCATGATCGATGCCGTTCCCAACTCCGTTGCAGTCGCCAATGCCAACGAGGCCGTCACGGCTGCCGCGCGCTGGCATATCGGCGCTGCGGCAGACGATGCGGTCGCCGGGGCTCTGCATCAGATTGCCGCCTGTGCCGCGACGGGGGAGATGCCGCCGTTTATGCGTCAGATGGATGCGGTGGGTTCGGGTATCGCGGACGTCTAGGGAGGCCATCATGAAGCTCCAGCAGCTCAGATATGTCGTCAAAGTTGCCGAATGCGGCAGCATCACCGAGGCCTCGCTCTTTGTGTCGCAGCCTTCGATTACCGCATCGATTCGCGATCTCGAAAACGAGATGGGCGTGCGCATCTTTGAGCGCACTAACAAGGGCGTCGTTGTGTCCGAGGAAGGCGAGACCTTCTTGGGCTATGCGCGCCAGGTACTCGACCAGGCCGACCTGCTCGAAGGCAAGTACAAGGGCGCATCCGAGCAGGTGCCGCACTTTAGTGTGAGCTGCCAGCATTATTCCTTTGCCGTTAACGCGTTTGTTGACGTGATTCGCGAGTTCGGTGCCGCGCGTTACGACTTTACCCTGCGCGAGGAGCAAACCCACGAGATTATCGAGGACGTCGCGCACATGAAAAGCGAGCTCGGCATCCTGTATCTGTCGGAGCACAATCGCGAGGTCATCGAGCGCATGCTGGCGGCCAACGAGCTCGTGTTCGAAGGGCTCTTCTGCGCCACGCCGCATGTCTTTGTATGCGCCGACCATCCACTGGCGCACCACGCCAGCGTGACACTCGAAGACCTCGAGGACTACCCGTTTTTGTCCTATGAGCAGGGCAGCTATAACTCGTTCTACTATTCTGAGGAGCTGACCTCGACCTTTGAGCGCCGCAAGAATA
>CABSBK010000342.1 GCA_902475865.1 uncultured Collinsella sp. | reverse complement strand
CATGCTCAACGCCTTTGGCCGCCATGGCCTGTTCGATTTGACGGTACATGCGGTGGGCGACGTTGAGGTCGACGCGCACCATACCGTCGAGGATACGGGCATCGTGCTGGGCGAGGCGTTTTGTCAGGCGCTGGGCGACAAGGCGGGCATTACGCGCTTTGCCGACGCGGCGATCGCCATGGACGAGACGCTTGTGATGGCTGCCGTTGATATTTCGGGCCGCGGGCAGGCCTACTGCGAGCTGCCCGTGCCGACCGAGCGCGTGGGCACCTTTGATACCGAGCTGGCCGTCGAGTTTTTCTATGCCTTTGCGCGCGATGCCAAGCTCACGCTGCACGTGTGCGAACTGGCGGGCGGTAATTCGCACCACATTATCGAGGCGGCCTTTAAGGCCGTGGGCCGCACGATGCGCCGCGCCTGCGAGCTCGATCCCCGCGTGCAAGGCATCCCCAGCACCAAGGGCTCGCTGTAACCGCCACAAAGGCAAAAACCACCACAAAGGCGCCTGTCCCCTTTGTGGTGGTTTTGGATGATGGAAAAAGGAGGGTCGCGTGGGCGAACCGAAGATCGTGGTGGTCGACTACCACAAGGGCAACTTGTCGAGCGTCGTGCGCGGGCTTGCGCGCGCCGGTGCCGCCGCCTGCACATCGGACGACCCGGAGCAGATCCGCAACGCCGACGGCCTGGTCATCCCGGGCGTGGGCGCGTTCTATGACGCGATCGCCTTTATGCGCCAGAGCGGCGAGGAAGCGGCTGTGCTCGACGCCGTTGTCGCCGGAACTCCGCTGCTCGGCATCTGCCTGGGCCTTCAATTATTTTTTGAGCGCGGCAACGAGGGGGTGCCGGCGGACGAGCGTGCGGACGCGGACGATGATGCCTCCGAGCAGGCCGGTGGCCCCTGGGTCGATGGCCTGGGCATTATGCGCGGCTCGTGCACGCGCCTGGAGTCGAGCCGCCTGAAGGTGCCGCACGTGGGTTGGGACCAGGTGCACATGACGCCCGCCGGTGCGGCCGATCCGCTGCTCGCCGGTTTTGCCGAGGGTGCCAACATGTACTTCACCCACAGCTACGCGGTGGCCGACGATGCCGATGCCGCCGATGTTCTGGCGCGCACGCACTACACGCGGAGCTTCCCGTGCATCGTGCGCCACGGCAACGTGTGGGGTTGCCAGTTCCATCCCGAGAAATCTTCTGCGCTGGGTCAGCGCATTCTTAAGAACTTCGTGAGCATCGTCGAAGGGGCCGGCCGATGATTCTGTTTCCCGCAATCGATTTGATCGGCGGCAAGGTCGTGCGCTTGGAGCGCGGCGACCGGAGCCGCTGCAAGGTATATTCCGACGACCCCGTGGCCGTTGCTCGCTCCTTTGCCGAGCAGGGCGCGAGCTGGGTGCACGTCGTCGACCTGTCCGCTGCCTTTGGCGAGGACGAGGACGCATGCGCCGCCAACTCGGCGGCGATTAAGGCCATCTGCGGCGTCGACGGTCTGTCCGTGGACGTGGGCGGCGGCGTCCGCTCGCTCGCGCGCATCGACGAGTTGGGTTGTGCATAAAGCTTAAAGTCTTCACACACGAGGAGGAGTTTTAGGGATCTCTGT
>CABSBK010000341.1 GCA_902475865.1 uncultured Collinsella sp. | reverse complement strand
GGGTATTGCCGTCGACGGCGTGCACGTGGGCCAGAGCGATATTCCCGTCGAGGTCTGCCGCAAGCTGTTGGGCCCCGATGCCATCGTGGGCCTTTCGGCCCGTTGCGAAGAGATGCTCGAGTACGTCAAGACCGCCGACATGAGCCTGGTCGACTACCTGGGCATCGGCCCGCTCCACGAGACCGAGACCAAGCGCGACTGCGGACGCGCAGCCGATGGGTCCATCATCACCAAGAGCTTTGAGGATCTGGCCGCACTCCACGCGGCAAGCACCGTGCCCATCGTAGTGGGCGGCGGCGTCCAGACGGCCGACCTGCCGCAGCTCAAGGCCACCGGCGTCGATGGCTTCTTTGTGGTGAGCGCCGTCTGCAGTGCCGACGACCCCCACGCTGCCGCCAAGGAGCTTGTCGACACCTGGCAGCAGGCATAAGCCTAGGCCGAGCAGTTGCTCCGCAGCCTCATATCTTCAATAGCGGAAAGCGCATCCCAGTTTGGACCTCCATTCCGGGATGCGCTTTCCGCATGCGCCCCTTCCCCCGCCAGATACGCTTCCAGCGCCGGCAAGGTCGCCTCCGCATCGCGCCGACCGATCTGATAGATACGCTCGAGCTCATCGGGCTCGCGGCACAGCGACGGCACCTTCACCGATTCGCTCGGCCGCACCACAAAGATTTCGCCGGCAGCCTCGCGACGTGCCAGGTCATCGAGTGTGGCATTGTAGACCTCATGCCGATGCTCAAGCGCCGCGACAAACTCCGGATAGTGACGGAACACGCGACGTAGCATGGGCATCACGCTGTTGGGCTGCTTCACAAATCCCGCCGGCTGCGTGAGCACCACGATATTGCGGTCATACCCCTGCGCAAACAGCCATGCACTGGGAATAGAATCAGCCACGCCACCATCCAGATACTTATGTCCTTCAATAGCAACGGGACGCGTCGCCACGGGAATCGCCGACGACGCCCGAATCCACTCGATATCCCGCTCGTCGCCATAGGGCAGGTCATGGTAGACGGCCTTGCCCGTCTCGATATCGGTACACACGCACGTAAACCGCATGGGGCAGGCGCGATATGTTTCCAGGTCGATGGGATCGCGCTCGATGGGCACCTCATGATAGGCAAAATCGGCATTGAACATATCGCCAGTTCGCAGCCAGCTTGCTACACCAGCATAGCGCTTATCGGCGCAATAGGCCTTGTTGTAGCGAATGGCGCGGCCGATCTGCCGCGATTTAAAGTTGTAGCCAAACGCCGCGCCCGCCGAGACACCCACCATATGGTCGCAGGTCAAACCGTGCTCCATCCAAACGTCGAGCACGCCCGCCGTATACATACCGCGGTAGCCGCCTCCCTCAAGCGCGAGCCCCACCGTGCGTGTCGTATCCGGCTGTGCCATGCGACCATCTCCGTTCCTGCGTTTTAAACCGGGACAAGTATACCCGTCAACATATATCGTCTCAGTCGCATTTTTATCAAGCATCGCATCGTCGCGCTACCGCTTGTCGAATAATAGTCGCCCGCAGCATGTGTACCCATCTATAATTGTGCACTGTTGTTTATGCTACTCAGCAGTTATCAACAGCGAACATTCGTCGGCAAATTAACC
>CABSBK010000340.1 GCA_902475865.1 uncultured Collinsella sp. | reverse complement strand
GATCTCGCGGGCGCTTGCCACCTTGGAGCGCACCTGGATGCAGGTAAAACCGGCATCGAGCGCCTGGGCCACCACATCGCCCACGGGGCGCCCGAGCGTGTTTTCGGGGCCGAGTACCAGATAGGCCGAGATATCAAGGTTGTCGCGGATGCTCATCGTGCTTCCTCCTGCTTTTTGATCTGCGCTTCCATGCGTTCGAGCTTGCCGGTCATGGTGTCGGTAAATCCGGGTCGAATATCGGCTTTGAGCACGACTTCGGTGCGGATGCCCTTGCTCGCCAACACAAAGGTTGCGTCGCGCACGACCTGCATGACCTCGTCCCAGTCGCCCTCGATCTCGGTGAACATCGAGGTGGTGCGGTTGGGAAGGCCGCTCTCGCGAATGACGCGCACGACTTCGGCGACCTCGGCGGACAGCTCGTCGCCGGTGCCGCACGGGGCGATGGCCACGGCGACGAGCGTGTTCATGCCGGCATTGGTTACGGGCTCGGACATGGCTTATGCCTCCTCGAGCTCGAGCTGGTTATCGGCAATGTCCTGGGCGGTTGCGCGGTAGAGCTCGTCGATAAAGGCGACCTTAAAGCTTGCCGGGGCATCGGCGACAGCGGCGGCGCGCGTGCCGGCAACGTTGTAGACGGCGGTGCCACAGACGGCTGCCGTAAACGGATCGGCAGCGCAGGCGTACACGGCCAGCACGCCGCCCTGCGAGCAGCCGCAGCCGGTGATCTTGGACATGAGCGGGCTGCCGCCGTGGGACTTGGCCACCGTCGTGCCGTCGGTGATCAGGTCGACTTCGCCCGAGACCACTACGGCGCCGCCGGTGTAGCGAGCGAGCGCCACGGCAGCATCGCGGGCGGCGTCGACCGTGTCGGTGGTATCGACACCGCGCACGCGGCTCAGATCAGCCGCCTCGCCCTCAAGACCCCACAGGCCGGCGAGCGCGATGATCTCGGAGGCGTTGCCGCGTACGATGGCGGGCTTGTACTGCTTGAGCTCGTTTACCAGCTGGGTGCGCAGGCTGCCGATGCCCAGGCCCACCGGATCGAGCACCCAGGGCTTGCCGGCGTCGTGTGCGGCCTTCGCCGCGCGGGGAATCGTCTGCTCGTAGATGGGGAAGAGCGTGCCCATGTTGAGATAGATGGCGCCGCCGCCGGCAACGAGCGCCTCGCCCTCGTCGGGCAGATAGACCATGGCGGCCGAACCGCCCACGGCGAGCTGCGCGTTGGCGACAAAATCGATCGTCACCGTGTTGGTGATGGAGCCGGCCATCGGATTGGTGGCGCGAATCTCCTCTACGGCCTTGACCACATTTTGCTTAAGTTGTTCCGAATCAATCACTGCACATGCCTCCTTGGCATAGAAAAGGGGCGCTGTGCATAGACAGCGCCCCTGTAAAGGCGGCATGCTCCCTACGCCAGCATTAACTGACAGGTTCAAAGGATTGGGCCCCATGCCCTCTCAGCCTTGTGGTTTGCACCGCCGGCACTCCCGCATCGAATCTGTTGTTTCCTATACTAGCGCACCGTTACAATGGTTGCGGTGAAAATGACGGGGGGACTCTATGATCAAACTTGTGCTGACCGATATGGACGATACGCTGATTCCGGCTGGACATG
>CABSBK010000339.1 GCA_902475865.1 uncultured Collinsella sp. | reverse complement strand
GACGACAAGACAGACGGGAGCAATGGTGTCGCCTGCGATTTGCACAGGAGCGAAAACGGCCTCTTTAAGGTGGCGGGTCAGTTGCTCGAATGCCTCGTGGTCCAAATCGTTGCTGAGCACGACAAACTGGACGCTTCGTGAACGGTAGACCCGGCTCCTGCCGCGGGTGATCGACAGCATGCGGCCCGCGTATTCGGCAAGCATGTTGTCGACAGCCTCGGCCCCGTAGAGCTCGTTGAGCTTTGTCGTGCCACGAATGCGCACCGCTATAAGCCCCGTCTCGCAGCGGTCGCGACGGCAGGCATCGATAGCGTTGACCAGCATGCGCTGCGTTCCGAGGCCTGTGGCGGCGTCGACGGTTTCGGCAAGAGAGTGGTTGACGAGTTCGCCGACATAGAGCGAGGGGACATTTCCGTCGCCGTCGATGCGAAACCCGCGAGCACGGCAGAGAACGTAGTCACCCGCGGCATTGCGCATGCGGTACTGCATGACGCGGCGGTGTTTGGAGCCGTTAAAGATCTGGTTGATGTCGTTGGCGTAGGCCTCGAGGTCATCGGGATGGACGCGCGTCTTCCAGAAATCGCGGCAGCTGTCTATGTGCTCCGAAGGAAGACCGAGATCGCGCAAGGCACCTTGCGACCAAAGGGTGCGGTCCTTGTCCAAGTTCTCGATAAAGAAATAACGGCCCTCGTTGAGCATCGAAAAGGCGTCAAAAATACGATCGCTTATTTCGAAGTCGTCGGCGTGGACTTGCGTGATATTGCGCCGATCGAGGTGCATGGCATGACGTAGCTTGTAGTCGTACATGCGATGGTCGGCATCGAGTGTCATGCGATTGGAGGCTTCGCCCAGGGCGGGGTCGGCGTGTGCCACTCCGTAGCTAAACGAGTGGGGCATCTCGGAATCGTTGTTTTTGAGCAGGATCGTTCGGCAGTGTTCCAGACGTTCGGCGAGGTCGTCTTCGGTCGCAATCGTAGATAGGATGGCAAACTCGTCGCCGCCTATGCGAAACGCCGCCTCGTCTACCTTCATATACAGTTTGAGATAGAGGCTTACCTGCAAGATATAGCGGTTGCCCTCGTCATGCCCAAAGACGTCGTTGCAGTGCTTGAGATTGTCGATATCGATGAACGCCATGGTAACGGGGGTGTCCTGCTCCCAGAGCTCCTCGAGGGAACGGGCAAAGCCGCCGCGGTTGCCAAGTCCGGTAAGCTGGTCGGTAAAGGCGGTCCTAATCAGATCATCCTGACGCTTGAGAAGGTCGCGGACGGTCTTTTCGAGCGTTTCGGTGTAATTGCTGACAGTATCCATGTCGTAAGCGGCTTTCTGAGGTCGGGCGAATTGCGTCGGGCGAGCTCGTTGTGCACACGCGTTGTTGTTCGGCGCTTTGCGTGTATCCAGGCCCCCGCCTTGCTGCGTTGTTGGGTTAATTTACCGGCTAATGTTCGCTGTTGATAACTGCTGAGTAGTATAAACAACAGTGCAGAATTATATATGGGTGTACATGCTACGGGCGGCTATTATTCGCCAAACCGCAACGCCTGGGTGCGCATGAAAAATGCGACTGGGGCGGTATATGTTGACGGGTATACTTGTCCCGGTTTTAAACGCAGGAACGGAG
>CABSBK010000338.1 GCA_902475865.1 uncultured Collinsella sp. | reverse complement strand
AAATGCGGCCCGCGCAGCGTCGAGCCGTTACGCGGTTCGTAGAACCGCGTAACTAGTTAGTACATCTTTGCGCCGGCGGGGATGGAAGCGTCGAGTTGGATCAGGTTGAGGCGCTCCTCGCCCTCCTCCTCGTGGATGGCGCTGATCAGCATACCGCAGCTGGGAATACCCATCATCTTGCGCGGAGGCAGATTGGTGATGGCGAGCAAGGTCTTGCCGACCAGGTCCTCGGGCTCATAGTAGCCATGGATGCCGGAGAGGATGGTGCGGTCGGTGCCGGTGCCGTCGTCGAGCGTAAAGTTCAGCAGCTTCTTGGACTTCTTAACGGCCTCGCATGCCTTGACCTTCACAGCGCGGAAATCGCTCTTGGAGAAGGTATCAAAGTCGACGAACTCCTCGAACAGCGGCTCAACGGCGATCTTGGAGTAATCGAGCGTGGGCTTGAGCGGCTTGACGAACGGACTTGTGGCGTTACCGGCCTCGGCAGCCTTGGCAGCGGCGGCACCGGACTGGAAACCCTTCTCGGGCTTCATGTGCGGGAACAGCAGGACGTCGCGAATGGAAGCCTGGTTGGTGAGCAGCATGACCACGCGGTCGATGCCGATGCCGATGCCGCCCGCGGGAGGCATACCGTACTCGAGGGCGCGCACGTAGTCCTCGTCGTACTCCATAGCCTCGTCGTCGCCGCCGGCCTTCTCGGCCATCTGGGCAGCAAAGCGCTCGGCCTGGTCGACCGGGTCGTTGAGCTCGGAGAATGCGTTGGCGTACTCGTGGCCGGCGATGACCAGCTCAAAGCGGTGCGTCAGGCGCGGATCGTCCTCAAAACGCTTGGCAAGCGGGCTGACCTCGATGGGGTAATCGCATACGAAGGTCGGGTTGACGATGGTGTCCTCGCCCAGCTCATCGTAAATCTCGGCGATGATCTTGCCAGCAGTCCACTCGGGCTTAATCTCCAGGCCCTTCTCGCGTGCGGCGGCGGCAAGCTCCTCGACCGGCGTGTCGATGGTGACCTGCTTGCCGAGCACGTCCGAGACGATGTCGGTCATGGGACGGCTTGCCCACTCACCGGACAGATCGATGGTCTGGCCCTGATACTCGATGACCTCGGGATTGCCGATAGCTTTGTTGGCAGCCTTGATGACGCCCTGGGCGAGTGCCTTCATGCCCTCGAGATCGGAGAAGGCACGATAGGCCTCCATCGTGGTGAACTCGGGATTGTGGGTAAGGTCCATGCCCTCGTTGCGGAAGATACGACCGATCTCGAACACGCGCTCAAAACCACCGACGATGCAGCGCTTGAGGTGCAGCTCGGTGGCGATACGCAGGTAGCACTCCTGATCGAGCGCGTTGAAGTGCGTGATGAACGGCTTAGCCGTAGCGCCGCCCTGGATAGTCTGCAGAATGGGGGTCTCGACCTCCATGTAGCCGTCGGACTCCATAAAGCGGCGGAAGGTGGAGAGAATCTGCGAGCGCTTGCGGAAGGTCTCGCGAACATCGTCGTTGGCAATCAGGTCGACATAGCGCTGACGATAGCGCGTCTCCTTGTCGGTCAGGCCATGGAACTTCTCGGGCAGCGGGCGAACGGCCTTGGAGAGCAGCGTCGCGCTCTTGGGGGCGACGGAAAGCTGGC
>CABSBK010000337.1 GCA_902475865.1 uncultured Collinsella sp. | reverse complement strand
GCCTGCTAGGTTCTTTTGACCTAACACCGACGACCGGATCGCGGACGCCCCGCGCTCCGGTCGTTTTTTGTGTGCGGGACCGTGTCCTCTATTGGACGGGGCGCCCGCGCCGTTGAGCAAATAATGTTCAACCTGTGGTTCCGCTTTTCGGTCACGCCTGCGTGCTTGTCGTGCAGGGTAGGCTAGATGCAAGCGTAATACGTTGGAGCGCGGCGCCGCCACTTGGGCGGGCCGTGCTTTTTTAAGACGGGAGCCATCCCGTGAAAGGAGCCGCCCATGGCAGCAACTGAGCAGCTGTTCAACGTTCGTGAGCGCAAGCGCTTTGAACGTCACGACATTTGGGAACGCATCGCCGAGAACGGCACGATTTCCGCCGCCGTCATGGTGATTGCCGCTATCGCCGCCGTTATCTGCGCCAACACCGATGCCTACGAGGCCATCCATAACTTTTTGGAGACCCCGCTGTATGTGGGTCTGGGCAACCTGACGGCCGGTCTCACCGTCGAGCTTTTCGTCAACGACTTCCTCATGGCGATCTTCTTTTTGCTCGTGGGCATCGAGCTTAAGTACGAGATGACGGTCGGCGAGCTCAAAAACCCGCGTCAGGCCATGCTCCCCATGCTGGCGGCCGTGGGCGGCGTCGTCGTTCCCGCCTGCATCTACCTGATCTTTAACCATGCCGGCGCGCACAACGGCTGGGCTATTCCCATGGCAACCGATATTGCCTTCGCGCTGGGCGTGCTGTCGCTTTTGGGCAATCGCGTGCCCAACGGCGTGCGCGTGTTCTTCTCGACGCTCGCCATCGCCGACGACCTCATCTCTATCGCCGCCATCGCCATCTTCTACGGTCAGAGCCCCAATCCGTTTTGGTTGGGCGCCGCCGCGCTGGTGACCTGCGCGCTCGTGTGGCTCAACAAGACGCAGCATTACCGCCTCGCCCCGTATTCGGTACTGGGTCTGCTGTTGTGGTTCTGCATGTTCAAGAGCGGCGTACATGCCACGCTTGCTGGCGTCATCTTGGCCTTTACCATCCCGGCCAAGTGCGGCGTCAAGCTCGATAGTCTCACCGATTGGTTGGGCGAGTGCCTGCCGCTGCTCGATGACCGCTACGACGACGAGGCGCACATCCTGGGCCAGCATGACTTTACCGTCTCGACCACCAGGGTCGAGCGCGTCATGCACCGCGTGACCCCGCCGCTCATCCGCATGGAGCGTTTGATCTCCACGCCGGTCAACTTTGTGATTCTGCCGATCTTTGCGTTCGTGAACGCACAGGTTCGCCTGGTGGGCGTGGACATGAGCACACTGCTCACCGACCCGGTGACGCTCGGCGTGTACTTTGGCATGCTGCTGGGCAAGCCGATCGGCATCTTTGGCATGACGTTTGCCCTCGTTAAGTTTAGGGTCTGTGAGCTGCCGCACAATGTCAACTGGCACATGATTGCCGGTGTGGGCATTCTGGGCGGCATCGGCTTCACCATGTCGATCCTCATCAGCGGCCTTGCCTTCCCGACGGCCCAGTTTGAGGTTCTGGCTGCCAAGGCCGCCATCCTTGCCGGTTCGGTCACCGCTGCCGTGCTCGGTATGATCTACATGAGCGTGGTCTGCAAACACCCCGCGCCCAAGGACGAGT
>CABSBK010000336.1 GCA_902475865.1 uncultured Collinsella sp. | reverse complement strand
AAGTTGACGAGCGTGTCGATATGATCGAGCTCTTCTCGTGGAATACCGAGCGAAACCAGATAGTCGGTAACGATCCCAACTGCCGTTGATGCCCTCAGCCCCTTGGCATCAAGTCCCAATTTGGGCGGGCTCGCGGTCGGCTCCGCCTCGTTAGCAAGCGAGTCCTCATCGTATAGGCTGCTTGCTCGCGAGAGCGGCTCGGACGGGCGCGCCACGTTGTGGTACAGCCAGGCAGTCTTATGGGACAGGACGATCGGCAGGTCCATGAACCCTCCAATGGAGTCGGATAACCAACCTTATTCCCCTGCCCACGGGTCCGCACACCTTCGCGCGCAAGAAAGCGATTCCACCCGGTCGAGTGGTAGAAAAACCATCACAACATTCGATGCTTTTCCCGATTTTGGCAAAAAACATCGAATGTTGTGATGGTTTGAGACGAGGCGAGGAGCGCTAAGCCTACACGGCGCATGCCCGTATTCAAATGGAAATGAATACAGGCTCACTTATTTCGCCCCACTGTCGACACAAACCTTGACTCTACAATCGTTGTAGGGTTTTCACTACACTGGTACGTATACAAACCAAGCCAGAAAGCCCCGCCCATGGAACACGACCTCACACGCGGCAATGTCCTCAAGACCATCGCGGTCTTTGCCCTGCCTTATATGCTCTCGTACTTTTTGCAGATGCTCTACGGCATGGCCGACCTGTACATGATGGGGCAGTTTAGCGGCGCTGCCGGCATCACCGCCGTGGGCAATGGCGCGCAGACGCTCTATATCATTACCGTGACGCTCGTGGGCCTGGCAATGGGAACGACGGTCATCGTCGGCCACGCCGTGGGCTCGCGTCGCTTCGACCGCGCCGAGACCGCCATCGGCAACACCATCACGCTCTTTATGGGTGTCTCGGTGGTGCTGGCCGTCATCTTGTTTGCACTATGCCCGCAGGTTGTGGCGCTCATTGGCACTCCGCCCGAGGCGGTCGAAGGCACCGCCGCCTACCTGCGTATCTGCTTTGTCGGCATTCCGTTTATCGCCGCATACAACATTCTCTCGGCCATCTTTCGCGGCCTGGGCGATTCGCGCTCGCCCATGTACGTGATCGGCGTGGCGTGCATCATCAACATCGCGCTCGATTTTTTGTTTATCGGCCACATGGGGCTCGGCCCCGTGGGCGCGGCGCTCGGCACGGTAACCGCCCAGACGGCCAGCGTTGCCCTCGCGCTCGTGTGGCTCAAGAGCCGTCGCACGAACATCCACGTTAAGCGCAGCGACCTGCGCCCCCAGCCCGAGGTGCTCGGCAGCATTCTTAAGATCGGCGTGCCCGTGGCCGTGCAGGACGGCTGCATCCAGGTAGCGTTTATGTTTATCACCGTCATCGCCAACCACCGCGGCCTGGTCGACGCCGCCGCCGTGGGCCTGGTCGAGAAGATGATCAGCTTTTTGTTCATTGTGCCGAGCTCCATGGGCGCCACCGTCAGCGCACTCACGGCACAAAACGCCGGCGCAGGAAAGGGCAATCGTGCACGTCAGGTGCTCAAGGACGCCATGACGATCTCGGTGGTGTACGGCTGCCTGATCACGGTGCTGATGTGGCTGGTGGCACCGGCGTTTATCGGCTTTTTTGCCAAGGACCCCGCAGTGGT
>CABSBK010000335.1 GCA_902475865.1 uncultured Collinsella sp. | reverse complement strand
GCATTGGCGTTCTTGTACCCAAGATTGGGTGAACGACACAAAATCGTTTTATCACCAAGATAGAAATCGAGCGGGGCGAAGCCTTTGACGGCGTTTGTCCCGCTCGTTCGCCGCAAGGCCGTCTTTACCTTACGTTGTCATTCATCGCGAAGGAGTTCTTCATGGCACAGCTCGTGGTGTAGAGCACCTTGCCCAACAGAGCATCGGTCTCCACGCGCACGAGCTCGGCAAAGGCCTCGTTGGCGCGCGCGAGCTCGGCGGGCACCTCGGCCTCGGGCAGGGCGGCAACGGCAGCGTCAACGTCATGAATCTGCTTGTGGCCCATGCCGCCGACCTTCTCCTGATAGTCCTCGACCGCGCGACCGCACTCGTGGAAGCGAACATCGGCCAAGGCACCGATCAGGCGATTTGCCCAATAGAAATTCTCCGACGTCACGCGGGCCTGCGTGTCGGCATAGTACTCGGGCATGGTCTCGACATTGGCGTACAGCGGCACGAGCGCGTTAAACGAGTTGGAGCCAAACGCCATCCACTGCACGGCGCGATACGCCGGCTGTACATAGGGACGCAGCTGCAGCACGGCGAGCTGGCCGTTGCGGTTGATGCCGATGGGACGATAGGCGCCGCGCGTGGCGGGCGTGCCCTTGCTGCCGTAGCAGTCGTACTCCGTGCCCTGGTAGTGGCTCGAAAGCACGTACTTGATGTCCTCGATGGTCACCTTGCGCTCGGGCACGCGGCTCCAGGGGATATCGTCGCTCTCGGGCGTGTAGTCGGCATCGGGACCGTCCCACACATCGCTGGGGTTGAGGCAGCGCTGCATGTACCAGGCGCGCGGCGTGTTGTAAACGTGGTCGCTGTCACTGTGCGAGCCAAAGGCCTCGCGCGGGTTGAAGACTGTCGCCGGACCGTCGCCCTCGACGCCCAGCGTCAGATCCAGATGCCACTCGGCCATCCAGGAGCGCAGGTCGGCGGAGCACATGTGGTCGGCCTGGGCGCCCTCGGCATCGTCCAGGTCAAAGCTATCGATACCCAGCTGGTTGGGCATGGTCACATAGGCGTCATCGGGCACGCGCTTGGCGATCCAGTGGTGGCCGCCGATGGTCTCGAGCCACCAGATCTCGTCAACATCACTAAAGGCGATGCCGTTGTTCTCGTAGGTGCCGTAGCGCTCGAGCAGGTCGCCCAGGATGCGCACACCGTCGCGGGCGGACTTGGCGTACGGCAGCACCAGGGTCACCATATCCTCCTCGCCCAACGCACCGGGCTGCGCCGCAACATAGCCGTCCTCGCCCTCGTTGCCCTTGGCGGGCACGTAGTCCACGAGAGGATCGGCGCCGCGGACGCGCTCGTTGGTGGTGAGCGTCTCGGTTGCGGACATGCCAACATTGAGCTCATTGAAGCCGGCCTCGGCCCAAATGCCATGACCCGGGACAACGTCGGGGACGCTTGTGTAACGCATGGGATTGTCGGGCAGCTCAACGGTCAGGTGGCTCAAGACGCTCGTGTAGACACGCGGCTGCTCGTCGGGGTGCACAACACGCATGCGCTTGGGCTCAAACACCCCGTTGGACGAGTCCTCGTTGCGGGCAACCAGCGTCGACCCGTCGTAGCTCGCGTTCTTACCAACCAAAATCGTTGTGCACGGCATGCGC
>CABSBK010000334.1 GCA_902475865.1 uncultured Collinsella sp. | reverse complement strand
TCCCCCAACTTGTTCAGTATGGAATATGAGGAGGACAACTAAAAATATGACTATGGTACCCTTACCCAGAACAAGATGACCGTCGTCAAGCACGAGCTCGCTGCGCCCAAGGAGAAGTTCCTGGCAGGCATGGCGCTGTGCTCCGATGCCCAGTGGGACGAGGAGCTGGGCGAGGCCGTGGGCGAGCCGACTGAGTGCGCGCTCGTCAACGATGCCGGCAAGGCTGGTCTCACTGGCCTGACTGCCGAGCACCCGCGCGTGGGCGAGGCCCCGTTCGACTCGGGCCGCAAGATGATGTCCGTGGTCGTCGAGACCCTGGACGGCGAGTACGAGCAGTACACCAAGGGCGCGCCCGACGTGGTAATCGGCCTGTGCACCCACATCTACGAGGGCGATAGGGTCGTCCCCCTGACTGAGGAGCGCCGTGCCGAGCTCGTGGCCGCCAACAAGGCCATGGCCGACGAGGCCCTGCGCGTGCTGGCGCTGGCAAGCCGCACCTACACCGAGGTCCCGAGCGACTGCAGCCCCGCCGCGCTCGAGCATGACCTGGTCTTCTGCGGCCTGTCCGGCATGATCGATCCGGTCCGTCCCGAGGTTGACGACGCTATCCGCGAGGCGCACGACGCCGGTATCCGCACCGTCATGATCACGGGCGACCACATCGACACCGCCGTGGCCATCGCCAAGCAGCTGGGCATCGTCGCCGACCGCAGCCAGGCCATTACCGGTGCCGACCTCGACCGCATGAGCGACGAGGAGCTCGACGCGCACATCGAGGACTACGGCGTGTACGCTCGCGTCCAGCCCGAGCACAAGACCCGCATCGTCGAGGCTTGGAAGTCGCGCGACCAGATCGTCGCCATGACGGGCGACGGCGTCAACGATGCCCCGTCCATCAAGCGCGCCGACATCGGCGTCGGTATGGGCATCACCGGCACCGACGTCACCAAGAACGTTGCCGACATGGTGCTTGCCGACGACAACTTCGCCACCATCATCGGTGCCTGCGAAGAGGGCCGTCGCATCTACGACAACATCCGCAAGGTCATCCAGTTCCTGCTTTCGGCCAACCTTGCCGAGGTCTTCTCGGTGTTTATCGCCACGCTCATCGGCTTTACCATCTTCCAGCCGGTGCAGCTGCTGTGGGTGAACCTGGTCACCGACTGCTTCCCCGCGCTTGCACTGGGCATGGAGGACGCCGAGGGCGACATCATGAAGCGCAAGCCGCGCAACGCCAAGGACGGCGTCTTTGCCGGTCACATGGGCCTGGACTGCGCGGTCCAGGGCCTGATCATTACCGTGCTGGTGTTGGCGAGCTTCTTTGTGGGCGTGTACTTTGACATGGGCTACATCCACATCGCCGATATGATCGCCGGCAATGCCGACGAGGAAGGCGTGATGATGGCGTTCATCACGCTCAACATGGTCGAGATCTTCCATTGCTTCAACATGCGCAGCCGTCGCGCTTCCCTGTTTACTATGAAGAAGCAGAACAAGTGGCTGTGGGCTTCGGCTGCGCTGGCGCTGGTGCTGACGGTGATCGTAACCGTGCAGCCGACGCTTGCCGAGATGTTCTTTGGCCCCGTGACGCTTGAGCTCAAGGGCGTTATCGCCGCCCTGGGCCTTGCCTTCCTGATCATTCCGTTGATGGAGATCT
>CABSBK010000333.1 GCA_902475865.1 uncultured Collinsella sp. | reverse complement strand
TGTCGCATTGTGGGCTTAGTGCCTCATAAAGTGGTATTCGATCACATTGCTGTAGGGGTGACCCGGGCCCACAATGCCCTGCGGGAACAGCGGCTGGTGCGGCGTGTCGGGGTACATCTCGGCCTCGAGGGCAAAGCCGGCGCCCCAGCCGTAGTTGGCATCGTCCTTGGCGTGCTCGTCGCCCAGCCAGTTGCCGGTGTAGAGCTGCACGCCCGGGGCGGTGGTGTAGTAGTCCAGCTCACGACCGGTCCACATCTCCTCGACGTGCATCGCGCGGCGCAGATTACGGCCGTACTGATAGCCATCGATGCACAGGCAGTGGTCGTAGCCGCGTGCCTGCTTAATCTGGGGATCGTCGGCCTCCATGCCAGGCGCGACGGGGCGCAGCTCACGGAAGTCAAACGGCGTGCCCTCGACCGGAGCGATCTCGCCGGTGGGGATATTCTGCTCGTTGATGGGCAGGTAGTGGGCAGCGTTGGCAACAAAGAAGTGCTCGCAGTCCATGCCGGCGTTATGGCCGGCAAGGTTAAAGTATGTGTGGTTGGTCATGGACACGTAGGTGGCGCGGTCGCTCTTGCAGCCATACTCGATGCGAAAGACGCCGGTGCGTGTAACGGTAAACACGGCCGTAAAGGTGCGGTTGCCGGGAAGGCCCAGTTCGCCATCCTCAAGCGAGGTGGTCATGCGCACGGCGTTATGGGCCTCGTCGAGCTCAACGTCCCACACGCGCTTGTGCAGGCCGTGCTCAAGATCGCTGTGCAGGTTGTTGGCGCCTTCGTTGGCCGGCATATGCCAGTCCGTGCCGTCGATGGTGATCGTGGCGCCCGCGGTGCGGTTTGCCACGGGGCCGATGGTCGCGCCAAAGCAGGCGGGGTTGTCAAAGTAATCCTCGAGCTTATCGAAGCCCAGTACCACATCGCGCACGTTGCCGGGAATGTCGGGCACGTCGATGCCCAACACGGTGGCGCCATAGTCCATAATGCGAACGCAGATCTCGGGCCCGTTGAGGGTGTAACGATGAACGGAGGTGCCGCACGGCGCGGTGCCGAAAAGCTCGGAAGTGATCATTTGGTTCCTAACATCGAGGTATTTCCGACAAACTGTAGCGCGAACAGGCGAGATTATCACTACACCCCACTAAAGCAGGGGGTATTTTTCTTAAAAAAGTGATGATTGGAGCTGTGCGGGCGTTCATTTTTGACGTGCACGAGTCTGATACAATTTGTTCGTTACTGTTTGAATGATATGCGCGCAAAGAACGGCGAGGATTCATCGTGATTAAGGCAGAGCGACAGGATAAGGTTCGTCAGCTGCTCGAAGAGCAGGGCACGGTCTCGGTCAAGGAGATTTCGGATGCGTTAGGTGTCTCGGACATGACGATCCGTCGCGACCTCGAAGAACTTGCGAGCCTGGGCGAGATCGAGCGCGTGCACGGTGGCGCCCGTAGCGCACAGGGACGTCCACACGCTATGCTGCGCCATGAGTATTCGCACAGCGAAAAGCGCACTAAGCATGCCGAGGAAAAGCTGCAGATTGCGCGCCGTGCTGTGGAGCTTATCGAGGAGGGCTCGACCATCTTTTTGGGTACGGGCACTACGGTGGAACAGATGGCCTCGATGCTGCCGGCGTGTCGCCTGCGCATTGTGACCAATTCGCTTTC
>CABSBK010000332.1 GCA_902475865.1 uncultured Collinsella sp. | reverse complement strand
GATAAAAATCGGCGTTCTGTCCCCTCTTTGCGGGGGCAGAACGCCGTGCGCTTGTTTAATATGACGCCTTATTTGCCGAGCATTATCTTGAGGATCTCAACATCAGTGCTCTTCATGCCCTCGCGGCCCATGCGGCCGACGCTTTCGATGGTATCTTCGCCGTTATCCTCGACAAGACCCTCGCCGGGCTTAAAGACTCTGCCCTTCTCGCTCATGTCCATAGCGAGCAGGGCCATGCCGACCGCCGTTGCGATCTTGGAGGCGCAGGAGCTCTTCGCCCCGTCGCAGACCATGCCGCCGGTGGTGTTGATGGTGTTGGTGATGATGCCGCAGACGTCCTCATAGCTGCCGTCGAGCATATAGGCGATGCCGCAGGCCGCGCCGGTCGCCGCGCTGGTCGCGCCGCAGTACGCGGAGAGGCTGCCTATGTAGCGCTTCTCATGCAGGGAAATGAGGTTCGAGAGCGCGAGCGCGCGCAGCATCTTATCCTCGGGAATCTTATACTCCCTTGCGTAGACGAGCACAGGCATGGAGGCGGTGATGCCCTGGTTGCCGCTGCCGGAGTTGATGACAACAGGCATTGCGCAGCCGTTCATTCTTGCGTCGGAACCGGCGGCGGCGTAGGCGCGGGCACGGTCGACGAGAGAGCTGGACTCCTCGGCGATGGTGCGGCCGACCTCGGCGCCCCACGGGTTCTTGAGCCCCTCCTCGGCGATGGCGCTGTTGCACTTGATCTGATTTTCAAGCACCTCGCGCACGTCGTCAAGGTTTACCTCGTTTGCGAAATCATAGATATCGCGGACGTTCAGCAGGCTTTTGTCGGCTGCCGCGGGGGCGGTGCCTTCCTGCTTCGCCTGAGCTGCGTCATAGATGACCTCGCCGTTTTTCTCGATGCGGGTGATGTTGCTGTGGTAGTCCTTTATCTCGACGAGCGCGGTCTGGTCGCCCTTGTTCGCCTCAATGCGGATATAGAGATTCGCCACACCCTCGACCAGCTCGCAGTCACAGCAGTGATCCGCGACCAGCTTGTGCATAAGGGCAATGTCCTCATCGCTTACGGAGTGGAGCACATCCAGAACTCTGGATGCGTCGCCGCCGATGATGCCGAGCAGAGCGGCAGTGTCAATGCCGCGCGCGCCGCCCGAGTTCGGGACGGTGACGGCCATGACGTTTTTCACGATGTTCCCGCTGCAATATACCGTACAGTGCTCAGGTATGTCACCGAGCACCTCGCGAAGTTTCGCGCCGGCATACGCGATGGCAATGGGCTCGGTACAGCCTGTCGCCATTGTGAGTTCATCATGGAGCAGCTTAACATAATTGTCATATACTTTCTTATCCATTATGATACTCCTTCTGTCTGTGTGTATTTTTCGGCGTAGTGGGTTACGTTTCGATCACTTGTTGTTCAGGAAGTCGTAAGCGAACTGGGCGGTGAGAGCGGAGCCGCGCCAGAGGACGGATTCATCGACGGTGTACTTCTCGTTGTGGTTGGTGTAGATGAGTCCCTTTTCGACGTTTCTGGAGCCGATGAAGGCGAAGAACGCGGGGATCTTCTCCATGAAGAGCGCAAAGTCCTCGCTGCCCATGAGCGGCGGCATCTCGTTGTTGACGCCCTCGGGTCCGAAGAGCTTGAGAGCGGCGTTCTGCGCGATCTCGTTGAGCTCGTGATCCTCGTT
>CABSBK010000331.1 GCA_902475865.1 uncultured Collinsella sp. | reverse complement strand
TTTGAGAACACGAGATACGGAAACGAGACGAACCATAATGCCGTTGCCCTGCGCGTGATGAACCCCGATCTTCAGTTTGGTGAGGCGGGCTATCCGGGCGACTATAATGAGCGCGTGACAATCGATGGCGTAACGTATGCGATTCCCTTTGGTGAAGGCCAGACCATCTATGCCTATGCGACCGATTCGGCTGGCAACCCCTCGATGGTCAAAAAGCTTGCCGATGCCGTGGCCGATCGCAAGGACTCCGTCGATTCCTCGAAGCCTGCCTACACGTTTGAGTGGATGGGCGAGGCAGCCCAGGTGACGGGCAAACTTCCCCAGAGCGCGACGGCTACACTCGTGCAGGCGGGGCAGTCCACGCCGCTGGCGGTTGGCGATGACGGCAGCTTTACAGCGGACGCTCTCTCCAAGACAGCAGCCACCCTGCGCATTTCGCTCAGCGGTTACTATGACATGGTGCTGGCGCGCCCGGGCGACCAGATGACGGGCACATGGAATATCGGAGAGATTAAGGCGGAGGACTTTACCAAGATTCCGACTTCGCGCGCGATTGAGCTCAACGTGGGCTATCTTGAACCGATTGTGGGCCAGGATAAGACCGAACGCATTGAGCTCGATAGTCTCGATAACATCGATCTGACGGTGAAGAGCGGCGGCAAGACGCTTAAGCCTGCCAAGGGTGACAAGGAAAACGACTACCGTATCCAGGGTACAGCGCTCGTGGTGTCGCAGGCCATTGCCGACGCGGACCAGGATCTGGAGATAACGCTCGAGCCCAAAGACAGCCTCAAGCTGGGTGGGGCGACGGCGACGGTGAAGCCTTCGGCCGGCAAGGTCGATATCGACTTGAAGCCCTGGGGCACGGCGACGGTCACGACCAAGGGCGACTACCAGGGCGTCGACCGCGTGCTGGTGTTCCGTACGTCCGACGGCAAGCTAGTCGCCGACGGCGTCACCTATTTGATGGGTTACGAAGACGATGGCACCACGCCTATCATGAAGGCCGAGACGCCGCGCCTTAAGGCCGGTTCGTACACCATCGTCGCCTTTAACAAGACGAGCTACGACATCCAAGCGACGAGCTATTCCACGTTTAGCCGCCTAGGGCTGACCGTGGGTAAGCATATCGCGCAAAAGCAGGTGAAGATTGAGGACGGCAAACAGCTCGACGTGACGCTCGACGTCCCCACGTTTGACGTGGAGACGTATCGTGCCGAGCGCGGGCTGACGGCGGGCTCGGTTATCGCTGATTCGTCCGCGGTCGTTGGCGCGGAGACCGAGCTGCGCATTCATTACGAGCTCAAGGACAGCCAGGCTGCCAAGATTGAGATTCCGCTGGCCAAGGATGCCGTCGAGGATGTGTCCGCAGGCGCTCGCGAAGCCGGCGCCAGCTCCGATGCCATGTGGGCTGGCACAACTTGGGAGGGCGACAACCTCGTTCTCGATATGAAGAAGAGTGCGGGCGCCGATGTGTTTGTGCGCTTTAAGCCTAAGGCCGCGGGCACCTATGCCATCTCGCCGCTCATTACGCTGGGCGAGGTGACATTGCCGCTGGGAAGCACCACACTCGAGGTTAGCGGATCGCGCATCGAGGTCGACAACACCGACGTTCACAGCCTGCTGGGCAATGTGGCCTACGTTTATGCGGCACCGGGCAAGAGCGTGCAGCTCACCGTGGGGACGGGCTCG
>CABSBK010000330.1 GCA_902475865.1 uncultured Collinsella sp. | reverse complement strand
GGCGGGCTTGCCTATTCGTTGTCGTCCCCAGCGTTTTCGCGGTCACTGGCAAGCATTGCTGCGCCGGCGACTGTCGTCGCCACGGCGGCAGCGGCGAGCCCGGCGGCGATGCCAGAGCCGTCGCCCGTGCCGGCGAGTTTTCCGCCCGAGCCCTTGCTCTTGTTGCCCTTGCCGTTCTTGTCGGCGCTGTCCGTGGTGGCATCGTTGCCGTTGCCGCCGCCGGTACCGTTGCCGGTGTCGCCCGCGTTGCCCGAAGTCATCACAGTAAAGCTTGCGGCTCCGTCGGTGGCAAGCGTGTAGTTTTGCGCCGCGTCGCCCAACAGGCCTTTCGCACGCACCCAATACGTCCCCGCGGCAAATGCCTCGCCCTCGGCCATCGCCGTTCCCGGAGCGCCGTTCGCGTCGTGCACAAACTCGAGCTGGGCCGTGCAGGCATCGGTTTCGAGCTTGCCCTCGAGTGATGCCGCAATCTTGGCGCGCACGTCTTCGCCGGCCTTAAGGCCTTCGAGTCCCTCAAAATGGGGCGTCAGCGCGCGTGGATTGATATCGATGGGCACGGAGCCCCGCAGCTCCGTAACGGTCTCGTTGCCCAGGGCGTCGACATCCACGTATTCGATGGCAAACGCGCTGCCAGAAGCGGCCACGTTGAGTACGTTGCTGCTGTCGACAAGGCGGAAATGGCCCTCGCCAACGGTCTTGCCATCTTGGAGCGAGGCATCGCTCAGCGAGTCTCCATACGTCATGTGCATGCGGTCCGGGAGGCAGCATGAAACTGTTGGCTTGTGCTTCGCGTCGTAATTGCGTTGGTAGATGCTCCGGGCCAGTGCCGAATCGACAAAGTCGGACGCGATAATGCCAACGTGCTTGAGGCAATCTGACTTTGTTTTATCGCTGCCGCTGGGATTGATGTACTGGCTCTTGTACAGATGCTCGTTGACCACTCGCGCCGCGGTAAAAGGATTGCTTCCTTGTTTGTAATTCGTGCAACTGGTGTAGTTGATAGACCAGCAGCGTTCCAGGACTTGTACCTTGGCGCCATCATTGTCCTCGACGTCCACCTTGTTGCGCGTGAGATTGGTCGTCTCTCGCAGCGCCATATCGACCCAGCTAATCTTGTCGGTTCCGGTGCATTCAAAATGGTCCTGGGCGTATACCTTGGTGCAATAGGGCTCTTTGTCGCCCGCATTGCCCGTAGTCTCAAAGCCTCGCGCGTCTTGGACGAGGCACATCGACTGCCCGGAATGCGCCTTGATTTTGTCGTCCCATTGGGTGAGATCGAGGCCCCACGTGTGGCTGCTTACGCTGTTGCCGGCGAGTACAAATCGACGCAGCAGGACGATCTTTCCGCGCACCTCGTTCAGTGTGGGGATTCGGCTCGACGTGTAGAACAGATCGGGATTATCGTGCATAACCTTGGCGAAAGCCGTCGTAACGCTTTCGTCGGTAGCCTCGTCGTTGCCTCGTGACGCAAGCATGATGAGCGCTTCTGACGGGTTTTCGTTCAAAAATGTTTTGAAGTAACCGATGACATCGGAGAGATGCATATAGCCCCCGTCTTTTTTGAGCAGGTAGCATCTTCCATGGTCGATGCCGGGGTCGCCGTTCTTGTCGTCCTTTCCGAGTCGGATATCAAAATAGCGAATGCCTTCGAGCAACTGCGTGGGGATGTAATCCTGCTGGCACTTTGCTTGTGAGGA
>CABSBK010000329.1 GCA_902475865.1 uncultured Collinsella sp. | reverse complement strand
CGTCGACCCGCTCGACCCCACGGGTGCTACCGGTCAGTTTATGCCCGACCCCTCGGACACCGGCTTCTTCACCCTGTCCGAGTCCGAGATGGTTCAGCAGGACCGCAAGGAGGCCAAGGTCCGTCGTCGCCATCGCCACACGGGCCTCAAGGTTTTCTTGGTGCTGCTTCTGCTGATTGTTCTTGCCGCAGGCGGTCTTGGCTTTGCCTACACGCGCGGCCTGGGCTTCCCCTCGCAGGAGTCTGTTGTCACCGACCTGTTCCAAGCCGCAGGTGATGGCGATACCGCCAAGGCCGAGTCTTGCCTGGCCTCCAGCCTGTCCGAGGACGCCAAGGCGATGATCGTTTCCTCGATCCCGCAGGATGCCACCGTCTCCATCGAGGGCATGGACCAGTCTATGACCGAGACCACCGCCAAGGTCAAGGCGTCGCTGTCCAAGGGCGGCGAGCAGGAGTACACCGTCAAGTTCGTGCGCTCCGACAACCATATCGGTTGGGCCGTTTCCTCCTTCGATATCGATTTCTCGGCCGCTGACAACCAGTAGTGACCTTATGAGATTTGGCTCTGCCCGGCGCTTCACCGCAAGTGGGGTGCCGGGCTTGCGCTAGTATGATGGGCTAGTAGTTTTCCAGCAATCATCCAACACATCAGGAGTTGCGTTGTTTTCTTTGATGGATATGTTCTTCGGTAGCTATGCGGGCGATCTTGCCATCGACCTCGGCACCGCCAACACGCTTGTCTCCGTGCGCGGCAAGGGCATCGTCATCCGCGAGCCCTCCGTTGTCGCTATCGACAAGAACGACGAGCGCATCCTGGCAGTTGGCATCGAGGCCAAGCGTATGCTCGGCCGTACGCCCGGCAACATCGTGGCCGTTCGTCCCCTTAAGGACGGCGTTATCGCCGACTTCGATGTCACCGAGGCCATGCTTCGCTACTTTATCGACAAGGCTTCCGAGAAGCGCTATCCGTGGACTCCGCGTCCACGCGTCGTCGTCTGCGTTCCCTCCGGCGTCACGTCGGTCGAGAAGCGCGCCGTCTTTGAGGCGACGATCCAGGCCGGCGCTCGCCAGGCCTACCTGATCGAGGAGCCCATGGCGGCTGCCATCGGCGCCGACCTACCCGTCGAGGAGCCCACGGGCTCCATGGTCATCGATATCGGCGGCGGCACCACCGAGGTCGCCGTTATCGCTATGGGCGGTATTGTCGTGTCGCAGTCCATCCGCATTGCCGGCGACGAGTTCGACCAGACCATCCTCACCCATGTTCGCGATGCCTACAACCTGGCTATCGGCGAGCGCACGGCCGAGGACATCAAGATCAAGGTCGGCTCTGCCGTGCCGCTCAAGGATGAGCTCGACGTCGAGGTCAACGGCCGCGACGTTATCACGGGCCTACCCAAGACCGTGCGTATCGAGAGCGAGGAGATTCGTCGCGCGCTTAACAAGCCGCTCGACGAGATGGCCAAGGCCGTTAAGGACGCTCTGGACGCCACGCCGCCCGATCTTGCCTCGGACCTTATGTACTACGGCATTCTGCTGACCGGCGGCGGTGCGCTGCTGCGCGGCCTCGACGTGCGTCTGCGCGACGAGACCGGCGTTTCGGTCAACGTCAGCCCTACGGCGCTCGACAACGTCGTCAACGGCTGCGCCCGCGTGCTCGAGGCCAACGCGTTTGACGGTGGCTTCGTCCAGACCAATGCTTA
>CABSBK010000328.1 GCA_902475865.1 uncultured Collinsella sp. | reverse complement strand
AGGCACCTCGACAGCGGACTCGGCCAGCACGCACACGGGGGCGCCGGCAATCACAAGCTCCTGTACAGCGCTCTCCAGACGGTCGGATCCGCACGAAAGGACCAGCACCACGTCGGTATCGGTCTTGGGGACGATACGGTCCTCACCCAGGCGCTCAACGCGCACAATGCCCGACGTCGTCTGCGGCACGAAGGCATCGCGCACCGTCTCGACCAAAAAACGCGAGGCAGACGAATCGAGGTAGACGGACACGCGAACCGGCGTGTCGGAATCCTTCTTGGTGGTCGCGCCCATCTTAAAGACGCGGGTCAGCTTGTCCACGGGAATCTTCATAGCAAACCCCTCCAGCGGTTACGCGGCGCCCGAACGATGCCGCCATATGGATTGTACGATACCCACCGTCAGCAACTGAATCATCATCGACGACGAACCAAAACTAATTAACGGCAGCGGAATACCGGTAATCGGCATCATGCCGATGCACATGCCGATGTTTTCGAAGGTCTGGAACGCCCACATGCCGACGATACCCACGCACGATAGGCGCAAGAACAGTGACTCGCACTTAAAGGCAACGCGAATCGTCGAAAAGATCAGCAGCACGTAGAGGCACAGGAGCAAAAAGGAGCCGCAGAAGCCGAACGTCTCGGACAGGAAGGCGAAGACGAAGTCGGTGTGGAACTCGGGCAGAAAGCCGCCGGCCGACTGCGTCGCGTGGCCCAAGCCCTTACCAAAGAAGCCACCCGAGCCGACGGCAATGAGCGACTGCTGCAGGTTGTAGGCATCATCCGAATCGGCTTTGTCGGGGTCGATGAAGACTGTCAGACGGTTCATCTGATACTGCTTGATAAGCACATCATGGCCAAGGAGCGAATCAAAGACCGAGTCGAGCGCCAAGATGAGCGCAATCAAACCAACCAGCAGGGCCAAGGTCGACAGCACCCATTCGCGGCGCGCACCGCTCATGCAGATGACGATGGCGCCCGACACCAGCACGACCAGACCCGAGCCCAGGTCGCCCATGGCGACGACGGCCAAAAACGGAATGGACAGCATGCCGCAGAGCTTAATGTAGTCGCGAAAGGTATCGATACGCCCGTTGTACTGCGAGCCAAGCGTGGCCATAAAGAAGATGGTGATGAGCTTGGCGAGCTCAACGGGCTGGAAGGTCAGGCCGATACCGGGGATCTTGATCCAGCCCGTCATGCCCAGACCGCCCGTATAGGACAGGCCCGGAATCTTGGGCGAGAAGATCACAATAAGGTCAATGACGAGCAGCGCCGTCGAGAAATTGGAAATGCCACGCAGGTCGGTGCGCCAGACGAGCACCGCCAGCACCGCGCCAATGCCAATGCCCAGCAGGTGGCGCGAAAACGAGGCATCGGCCTTAAACTGCGAAGCCGACCAAATGATGATGGCGCCATAGGCAACGAGTGCGACGGTAGCCAACAGCACACCGATATGCACCTTTTGGCGAAACGTGCTACGCGAGGCCGAAAGTTGCTTGTTGACGCGGTCCAGGCTGCTGCGAGAGCCGGTCTTGGTTGAACGGAACAGATCCGCCGGAGAAAAATCCATCGCAACCTCCTATCGAACCGAAGAATCGCCCGAGGCCGAAGAGGTATCGGGCTCGTCATAAATCACGCCGAGCACGTCACGCACGACATGCATCGCGGTATCTGAGCCACCGCCGCCCTGCTCCAGGACAGTAGCGATGAC
>CABSBK010000327.1 GCA_902475865.1 uncultured Collinsella sp. | reverse complement strand
CTATGAAGTTTGGCCAGGAAGCCCTTGCTGCCTTCTGCCAGGCTCAAGACGAGTTCGTCGCCGAGTGGGAGCAGGTCAACGGTCCCATCGTCAAGAAGGAGTACCCGCTCGACCAACCCGTCGAGGAGGTCCAGGAGCGCATCTTCGCCCACTACGACGAGATGGCAGCCGCCCTTCGCGACGCCGACAAGCTCTCCCGTATCGGCAAGGTCGAGGCTCTGAAGGAGTCCATACGTGCCGAGTTCACCGAGGAGGAGCAGGCCTCTTGGGAGCGCGAGATCCCTGTGGCGCTCAAGAAGCTCGAGAAGAAGGCCATGCGCACCATGGTCGTCGAGACCGGTGAGCGCGTCGACGGCCGTGCCGCCGATGAGATCCGTCCCATCATGGTGAAGGACAACTACCTGCCGCTCGTTCACGGCTCCGGCCTGTTCCAGCGCGGCCAGACCCAGGTGCTCTCCGTCCTGTCGCTCGGCATGCTCAACGAGGGCCAGCGTCTGGATACCATCGAGCCCACCGAGGGCAAGCGCTACATGCACCATTACAACTTCCCGCCGTTCTGCACCGGCGAGACCGGCCGCATGGGCAGCCCCAAGCGCCGCGAGATCGGCCATGGCAACCTGGCCGAGCGCGCTCTGATTCCGGTGCTCCCCGACGAGAACGAGTTCCCCTACGCCATCCGTGTGGTCTCCGAGGTCATGGAGTCCAATGGCTCTTCTTCGATGGCTTCGACCTGCGGCTCCACGCTCGCCCTTATGGACGGCGGCGTGCCCATTAAGCGCCCGGTCTCCGGTATCGCCATGGGTCTGATCCAGGAGGAGGGCAAGACCGTGGTCCTGTCCGATATCCAGGGTCTCGAGGACTTCCTGGGCGACATGGACTTTAAGGTCACCGGCACCACCAAGGGCATCACCGCACTGCAGATGGATAACAAGGCCACCGGTCTTACCTTCGACATCCTGGCCCGCGCCCTGCAGCAGGCCAAGGAGGGTCGTGCCTTCATTCTGCAGAAGATGCTCGATGTGATTCCCGAGCCGCGCCACACCACGCGCAGCACCGCTCCGCGCATCGTCTCCATTCAGGTTCCGACCGATAAGATTCGCGATGTCATCGGCTCCGGCGGCAAGGTCATCCGCGGTATCCAGGACGAGACCGGCGCCTCGGTCGACATCCAGGAGGACGGCACCGTCTTTGTCGGCGGCACTGGCGAGTCCGTCGACCAGGCTGTCGAGCGCATCAAGCTCATCATCAAGGTTCCCGAGCCGGGCGAGGAGTACACCGGTCGCGTGGTCTCCATCCAGCCCTTCGGCGCCTTCGTGAACCTGCTGCCCGGCAAGGACGGCCTGCTCCACATTTCCCGCGTTGCTAAGGGCCGCGTGGAGAAGGTCGAGGATGTCCTCAACGTGGGTGACGAGGTCAAGGTCGTCGTCATCGAGGTCGACGATCGCGGCAAGATCTCGCTCGACCGTCTGGACAAGCCCGAGGCCCCGGCTCGCGCCGAGGGTGCCTCCGAGGGCGACGGCGAGCACTTCCAGCGTCGTGAGCGTCCGCGTCGCGAGCGCTCCGAGCGCAGCGACCGCCCGCGCCGTCCCGGCGACAACGGAGGCCGCAAGCCCCGCCGTCACCACGACGTCGAGTAACAGCCGCATATAAGCAGCTCAACAAGGGCGACTCCTCAGGGGGTCGCCCTTTTTCTATTCCCGGCGGGGGCCGCGGGTAAAGTTTCCTGCTCT
>CABSBK010000326.1 GCA_902475865.1 uncultured Collinsella sp. | reverse complement strand
TAGATGAACATGGGGATAAACGGCTGGCGCTCGTATTCGAGTGCTTGCGATACGTTCATATGCTGCTCCTTGGACGGGCCGCGTCGTGCGGCTCGGGTTTGTCAAGTTATGGCGAGATGATAGTTTACCATGGGCAACTATTGGCATCGCGCCTAGGACAACTACAATACCCTAGTTGACCGCTAGGACTTTTACAATGCTGCCGAAAGACACGAAAGGTTCCATCCGTCATGGATTTGCTGATTGATATTCTGCTCGACGCCGGCAAGGACACGCTCTCGCTGGTGCCGTTCTTGTTGGTGACATATCTGGTCCTCGAGACGCTCGAGCATGTGGCAGGCGATCGCGTCAACGGTACCATCAAGCGTGCCGGCGCCGCTGGCCCCGTGGTTGGCTCGTTGCTGGGCATGGTGCCGCAGTGCGGCTTTTCGGCGATGGCGGCAACGCTGTACGCCGGTCGCGTCGTGACGCTGGGGACCCTGGTGGCGGTGTTCCTCTCGACCTCCGATGAGATGCTGCCGCTGCTACTTGCCGAGCAGGTTCCCGTGCAGACCATGGCGATGCTTTTGGCTTCGAAAGCGCTGATCGCGCTGGTCACGGGCTTTATCGTGGATGCCGCCATTCGCGGCCTGCGTCGCAACGCCCGTGCGCATGCGGTGATTCGCCGTACCGTGTTGGGAGCCGCTGCCAATCCGGCGCACGTTAACTGCGCGCATGACGACCACAGCGGCGGTGACATCATCGACGAGGTGGCCGAGGCGGGCGTGAGCGCCGACCACATCCACGAGCTGTGCGAGCGCGACCATTGCGGTTGTGATGAAGACGAGGACGAGCACGGGCACGACCACAGCCACGACCATGGTCACGCGGACGAGCATGAACACCATGATGGTCACGGTCACTCCCACTCCCACGAAGGGACGCCTGTCCTGTCGATCATCCGCAGCGCGATCTCGCACACCGTGCAGGTCTCGGTATTCATTTTTCTGGTGACGCTGATTCTGGTCGCCGTGCTCGAGACGTTCGGCGAGTCCGCGATCGAGCAGTTCCTGCG
Source organism: uncultured Collinsella sp. (assembly GCA_902475865.1). Taxonomy (GTDB): domain Bacteria; phylum Actinomycetota; class Coriobacteriia; order Coriobacteriales; family Coriobacteriaceae; genus Collinsella. The sequence continues at coordinate 693 of CABSBK010000326.1, read as the reverse complement.
CGGCAACGAGACACTCGCTGTCCTGGGCTCGGCACTCGTCGGCCTGATCCCCAACTGCTCGGCGAGCGTGGTCATTACGCAGCTGTACCTGGAGGGCGCGCTACAGCTGGCGCCGATGCTCGCCGGCACGCTCATTTCCGCCGGCGTGGGCTACCTGGTCCTGTTCCGCACCAACCGCAGCGCTCGCGAAAATGCCGTGTTCCTGGTCATGATGTACGTCATCGGCGCCGGCTGGGGCCTCATCCTATCCGCCTTTGGTCTCTAAGTAGGCCTAACAAAACGGGCTTCAAAATAGCCATGTCCGGCGACTGCACAATGCGGCGTCGCATGGCATTTTGAAGCCCGTTTTTTTGTTGAGCCACGGATCGTGAGCGCTCATACCGCCCAAAACAAAAAGGCAGATTTCCAGGCATGTCCTAAAAATCTGCCTTGGTTAGCGGAGCAGCTCGGTGAGGTTGCGCTTAAAGCGGGCGCGGTCTTCGCTGGTGAAGGCTGCCGGTCCGCGGGTGCGACCGCCGGCGCGACGCACCTTCTTTTCCTCGTGACGAATAAACAGCTGCATGTCGATGGTCGCCTTGTCGTACACGCGCCCGCGTACGCCGATGGCGGCGGCATCGCGGCCGAGTACCATGCTCGCCAGGCCAATGTCCTGCGTCACGACCACATCACCCGCCTGCAGACGCTCGACAATGG
>CABSBK010000325.1 GCA_902475865.1 uncultured Collinsella sp. | reverse complement strand
TAAGCCTGTCTTTTCGCGATAACGAGTTCGTGGCCATTCTGGGTCCCTCGGGTTCGGGTAAAACCACGATGCTCAACGTTATCGGCGGACTGGATCACTTTGATTCTGGCGACCTGCTGATTGACGGTATCTCGACCAAGGACTTCCGCGACCGCGATTGGGATGCCTACCGCAACAACCGCATCGGCTTTGTGTTCCAGAGCTATAACCTCATTCCGCATCAGACCATTTTGGAAAACGTTGAGCTGGCGCTCACGCTCACGGGTGTGGGGCATGCCGAGCGCCGTCAACGTGCGCGCGAGGCGTTGGAGAAAGTTGGCCTGGGCGAGCACGTTAACAAGCGCCCGAGCCAGCTTTCGGGCGGGGAGATGCAACGCGTGGCCATCGCCCGCGCCCTGATTAATGATCCCGAGATTGTGCTTGCCGACGAGCCGACCAGCGCCCTTGACTCAACGACATCCGTGCAGGTCATGGACCTGCTCAAGGACGTGGCGCGCGACCGCCTGGTCATCATGGTCACGCACAATCCCGAGCTGGCGTACCAATATGCCACGCGCATCGTCAATCTGGCGGACGGCAAGATCACCGACGATTCCGATCCCTTCGATGCTGCCAAGGCCGCGCGTCGCGAGGCAAAGCCTACGCGCAAAACCTCGATGAGCTTTGTGACGGCGCTGGGGCTTTCTGCCCGAAACCTCATGACCAAGAAGGGCCGCACGGCCATGACGGCCTTTGCGGGCTCGATTGGCATTATCGGTATCGCGGCGATTCTGGCGCTGTCCAATGGCGTAAACGGCTACCTCGAAACGTTCTAGGAAGAGACGCTCTCGAGCTACCCGCTCACCATTTCCAAGCAGCATTACGACCTGTCGTCCATGATGGGCGGACAGGGGGCCACGGACGACGATATGTCCAAGAACGAGGGCTCGTCCGACGACAGTGCCGGCGGCAAGGCCAAGGGAACCGATAAGATTCCTGTGGTCACGGCCGTAAAGGATATGTTTGCGAGCGTTAAGTCCAACGACATGAAGAGCTTTAAGGCATGGCTTGATGCCGGTGGCGACGGCATCGATAAAGAGGTCAACGCCATTCAGTACGGCTACGGTGTATCGCCGGTTGTCTATCGTGCCGGCAAGGGCGATGAGAAGCCCGTCCGGCTGGTGCCCAACGCCATGACCGAGGCCATGAGCGGAGGCGCGAGCTCGGCGGCAACGGTGAGCATGGAATCCATGGGAACCTCGGTCTTTAACGAGATGATTGACGACCAGAGCCTGCTCGACAGCCAGTACGATGTCGTCGCCGGTCATTGGCCCACGTCCGCCAACGAAGCCGTGATGGTGCTTTCGAGTCGCGGTACGGTGGGCGACTACACGCTCTATAGCATCGGTGCGCTGGATATCGATGAGCTCAACGACCTGGTTAACAGTGCTATGACGGCCGACGGTGGGGTCGAAACGCCCGAGACCGGCGCCGACTTTACCTACGACGATGCGCTGTCCACGACGTTTAAGGTGCTGTCGCCGGCCGATGCCTATCGCAAAAACGAAGAGACCGGCATGTGGACCGACATGTCTGACGACGCCGACTTTATGGCTGCCAAGGTTGCCGACGGTATTGACGTGCACATTGTGGGCGTGGTGCGACCTAACGAGACGGCCAACGCGAGTGCGTTGTCTCCGGGCATTGCCTATACGCATGCACTGACTCGCCAGCTTATGGAGCGCGCCGCCGATTCGCAGATTGTGCAGGAGCAA
>CABSBK010000324.1 GCA_902475865.1 uncultured Collinsella sp. | reverse complement strand
GGCGCCCACGCTCGCGGGCGGGTTCTCCCAAAACTCGGTCAGGATGGGAAAGAAGGCTGCCTCGGTTTTGCCGGAAGCTGTGGATGCCGTTAGGAGCACATTGTCTTGTGTGTTAAAGATGGCATCTGCCGCCGCAACCTGGATAGAGCGCAGACTCTCCCAATCGTGGGAGTAGATGAAGTCTTGGATAAACGGAGCATATCGGTCAAAGGCGTTCACGGGGCCTCCCCTCAAATACGAACCTCTCAATGCGGTTGGCAATGGTTTGCTGCATTGTTGTCTCAACGTTTGTGCAGATAAAAGCTGCCAAAATAGACCTGTCCCTTTTTGGCAGGTTAGATGGTGAATTCGGCGAAGTTGCGGTCGCCGTCTGCGGTGCCGGTGTCGCCTGTTGCGGCTGCCGGTGCCAGCGCGTCGCCGCCGACGCTTTGCAGCAACTCGGCCACGTTTGCATCGGGGTTCTGGCACAGGATATCGAGCAGCTCGATAAAGTCACGGATGACCTCACGCGGCGTCAGGTGCGTATCGGCTCCCACGCGGCCAAACTCAATCTTGAGAAAGTCTACCAAGTCGTTCTCGGTAAGCGTGGGCGTCCAGCCAAAGTATCCGGCATGGATCTGCATGAGTTTTTCGATCAGCACCAGCAACTCCTCGTAGGTGAGTGGCTGCAGGCGGATGATGGGCGCGAGCATGTCCTTAAGGTCCTCGCGCGCAAAGCGACCCTGAGCGAGCCGGCTGCGCAGAGCCTCGTAGGAGAACACGCCGCGGCGACGGTCTTCGATGGAGGTTGGCGTGCCGCCCATGATCATGCCCAGGTACTGCGCTTTGCCCTGGAGCGTGTCGTTGTACATGGTCAGGATTTTCTCGTAGTTGTACTGGCGCGTGATGGCGTTGGGAATCTTATACAGATTCACGAGTTCGTCGATGAGCACCAGCATGCCCTTGTAGCCGCTGCAGACCAAAAAACGTGCGATGAGCTTGACGTAGTCGTACCAGTCGTCATCGCTGATGATGGTTGAGGACCCCAGTTCGGCGCGAGCCTCGCTCTTGGTGCGGTATTCGCCGCGGATCCATTTGGCCACGCGGCTCATGGTCTCTTCGTCGCCCTCGGATACGGCCGTGCGATAGCGGCGGAGCATGCGGGAGAAGTCGAAGCCGTGGACCATCTCCTCGAGCGGGGCCAGTTGGGCATTGACGACCGACTCTTCGACCTCGGCACACGAGGCGACCCAGCGATCCAGGATAAGGTTGAGCGCACCGCCCTCGGGGCGCGTTTTAGTTGATATATTGCGGATGAGCTCGCGGTAGGTGGCAAGGCCCTGCCCCTGACCGCCCTGCAGGCGGCGCTCAGGGGATAGGTCGGCATCGGCGACGACGAATCCCTCGCCCATGGCGTGCGTGCGGATGGTCTGGAGCAAGAAGCTCTTGCCGGCGCCGTAGCGACCGACTAAAAAGCGGAAGCTCGCGCCGCCATCGGCGATGAGACTCAAATCGGTGAGCAGGGCGCGAATCTCGACCTCGCGTCCCACGGTGATATAGGGAAGCCCGATGCGCGGGACCACGCCGCCCTTGAGCGAGTTTAGGATAACGGCGGCGACGCGTTTGGGTACGCGGGGCGCTGCGGATGCGGTGTCACTCATGGTCTAGGTATCCTCTCACGTCTGCTTCATAATCCTCGATAATCTGCGGTCCTGCCGCTCCAAACTCGATAACGGTGTCACCCACCAGGTCAAAGAGCGCCTCGTTGATGCTGTCGACG
>CABSBK010000323.1 GCA_902475865.1 uncultured Collinsella sp. | reverse complement strand
AGGGACCCCGTGCGCCCGTTATGTATCACGCGGATGGGCCGCGCGGATACCAAGGAAAGGAAGACTTAAGCCTGGGCGGCAGCAGAGCTGGGACCCTGGACCTTAGCCCACGTCTTGAGCGACAGCGTATCGATCTCGATAAAGCCGGCGCTGGCCTTCTCGTCAAACGTGGTGTCGCGGTCGTAGGTGGCCAGACCGTAGTCGTAGAGGCTGAAGGGGCTCTTGCGGCCAACGACATGGCAGTTGCCCTTAAAGAACTTCAGACGAACGGTGCCAGTCACGAACTTCTGAGTGTCAGCCATAAAGGCGTCGAGCGCGTTTTTGAGCGGGCTGTACCACTGGCCGTTGTACACGGCGGTGGCCCAATCCTGCTCGAGCTTAATTTTAGTCTTGAGCAGGTCGCCCTCGACGCAAATGTCCTCGAGCGCCTTGTGGGCGGTGATGAGCGTCAGGGCTCCGGGAACCTCATAGCACTCGCGGCTCTTGAGGCCCACCAGACGATCCTCAACCAGGTCGAGACGGCCAAAGCCGTTGTCTCCCGAAATCTTGTTGAGGGCGATGACGATCTCGGAGAGTTTCATCTTCTTGCCGTCGACGGCGACGGGCTTGCCGGCCTCAAACTCAATCTCGGTATACGTCGGGGTGTCCGGCGTGTCCTCCGGATTCTTGGTCATAACCCAAGCGTCGTCGAGCGGCTCGTTCCAGGGATCCTCCAGGTGGCCGCACTCAATGGCACGACCCCACAGGTTGTCGTCGATGGAATAGGGGTTGTCGTTGGCACCCTCGGGAACCGGCACGTTATGGGCGTGAGCGTAGGCGACCTCGTCGGGACGGCACTTCAGATCCCACTCGCGAACCGGAGCGATAACCTTAAGCTCGGGGTCGAGGGCCTTGACGGCGGCCTCAAAACGGACCTGGTCGTTGCCCTTGCCGGTGCAGCCGTGGGCGACGTAGGTCGCGCCAAACTCGTGAGCGACCTCGACGAGCTTCTTGGCGAGCAGCGGGCGAGACAGAGCGGAGAGCAGTGGGTACTTGTTCTCGTACATGGAGTTTGCGGCGATGGCCTTAGTCAGGAACTCATCGGAGAACTCGTCGCGCAGGTCGAGCACCTGGCAATCGAGAACGCCCAGGTCGAGCGCCTTCTGCTTCTTGGCATCCAGACCGGTCTCCTCCTGACCCACGTTGCCGCAGACGCAAACGACATCGAGATTCTTCTCGTCCTGGAGCCACTTGACACATACGGATGTATCAAGACCACCGGAATATGCGAGAACGACTTTTTCCTTGCTCATGGCTGTTTCCTTTCGCCCTTGGTAGCTAGTTAGAACATCGGTCAGTTGCAAGTCATTTCAAGGTCACATACCGTGCAATATCAGGTTAAATAGCAATAATCAGCACATACATGCCCTAGAAACATGCAGCAATGTCGTGCTAAACCCCAACGACCTCAAAAGGAATCTGTTGACGCTATTCGCCCCATGCGGCCAGAGACGATTGTTATCGTCGTCGAGAAATTGCGCGCTGGCGTCGGATGGCATTGTCTGCAGTAGTGATGATCTTTACGAACTGCATCTGCCTCTCCTTTCACCTATCGCCGGGCGCAATTCTAATATCGCAAACGGTACCTTTTCCTCGGTAAGCGGTTGTTTTTCCGTCCCCGTTTTCGATGGTCGCTATATTACGCTAAAGTGCCCGCAGCACAAGCGACAAATTCAAATTTCTGAAAAGTTTTTTCATTAGTTTGTGAATAGTGATGCAA
>CABSBK010000322.1 GCA_902475865.1 uncultured Collinsella sp. | reverse complement strand
TCCGATCTCCTTGGCGCAAATGCGGCTCGCTCGCTGTTGACGACTGACATCGAGTGCTCTGTTGTCGAAACGCGCCAACAACAAGGCCCGGCTCCGTTGTGGCGGAGTCGGGCCTTGTTGCATTTGCCCAGATAAAACCTGCTGAAATAAACCTGTCCCTTTTTGGCAGGTTAGCGGAGCTTGCTGGTCTCGAAGTACTTGGGATATTGGTCCAGGACCTCGGTCTGGTTGCGGAACATCATATGCAGGTGCTTGCTGACCAAAAAGCTCGCCTCGATGGGGTCGCGGCCGGCGATGGCGCGGCGGATTTGCTTGTGCTCGTTAACAATCTCCTGATTGTCGAGCCTCTGCGTGGCGGCGCGCAGCCAGCGGAAGCGCTCCACGACCACCCGGTGCTGCGGCACGCGATGCTAAAGATCATGCGGTGCATGAGGTTGTCGCTTAAAAAGAATCCGATGCGATCCTCTTCGGCCATGGCCTTTTCCTGCAGCGCGATGGCTCGGTCGAGCTGCTCGATGCCTGCCGAGGCGGCACGGGCGCAGCACTCCACAATCACCTGTTTTTCCAGGTGTTCGCGAATGTAGCAGGCGCTCTCGGCAAAGGTGAGGTTGATGGGCGAGACATAGGTGCCGCTTTGGGGCACGGTGCGCACCAGGCCCTCTTGCGCCAGACGCACCAGTGCCTCGCGCACAGGGGTGCGCCCCATATCCAGGTCGTCGCAAAGCTGCTTGACGCCAAGCTTTTCGCCCGGCTTGTAGTCCAGGTAGACGATTTTGCGTCGAATGGTGTGGTAGGACTGGTCCTGTAGGCTCGTTTCCTGCTCGCCGACGTGCATCGATTCTTCCATAGTGCCTCACAACCGTTCTATCACACTCATATATCAGCTGTTAATTATGCCGCGAATCAGCTCTCCGCGGTGGGTAATTCGGCTGTTGCCCAAGAACTATTGCGGCATCTTAGTCTGTATTTGCGCAGGGCTGTGCTCAATGTTGCCGTATCATAAGCCGTCGCAAACGTGAAATAGAAAGAAGGACTCCCATATGCAACTGGCAAATATCGTACGCGAGCGCTGGAAAGGCGTCTTGTTCTGCCTCATCATCGCTATCCCCGCGACGTTGCTCGGCAAACAGATTGAGGTGGTCGGCGGTCCGGTATTTGCCATCCTCTTTGGCATGGTCCTGGTGCTCGTCTTTCCCAAGAATCGTCGCGAACAGCTCGCTGCCGGTGTTACCTATACGTCTAAAAAAGTCTTGCAGTACGCGGTTGTCCTGCTTGGCTTTGGCATGAACCTCTCACAGATTCTGTCCAAGGGCGCCCAGTCGCTGCCGATTATCGTGGCGACGATCTCGACCTCGCTTGTCATCGCCTTCGTGCTCTGCCGCGTTATGAACGTGCCGGGCAAGATTGCGACGCTTGTGGGTGTGGGCTCGTCGATTTGCGGCGGTTCGGCCATCGCTGCGACCGCGCCCGTCATCGATGCCGACGATCGCGAGATTGCCCAAGCCATTTCGGTCATCTTCCTGTTTAACGTTATCGCGGCGCTCGTGTTTCCGACGCTCGGCGGCATGCTCGGGCTGACCAACGAGGGCTTTGGCCTGTTTGCCGGCACCGCCATCAACGACACCTCGTCGGTAACGGCTGCGGCGAGCGCCTGGGATAGCATGCATCCCGGCGCCAATGTGCTCGAAAGCGCCACAGTGGTTAAGCTCACCAGGACGCTGGCCATTATTCCCATCACGCTGGTCCTCGCATGCTGGCAGATGCATCTGGCACG
>CABSBK010000321.1 GCA_902475865.1 uncultured Collinsella sp. | reverse complement strand
GCTCAATGGGCTCTCGATGCCTTTTGTGCGCGCGGCCTTTACCAGCAGCTCTTGCTGCAGACGGCCGTGCTTGAGTCGTGGCAGCATGCGGGCAAAATCGGCTCGCAGCTCCATCGAGCCGTCGGTGAGCGTGAGGCCCTCGGGCTTCCCGGTCAGCTCAAGCCCCGCGGCCCGAGCAACAGAAAAGGGATCGACGACGCCCATGGGCACTCCTTAGCAAGCAAAACGAATACGCGGGGCACCGTTTATGTCGGCACCCAACCGTCCGCTATTGTCCCACATGCGACATGACCCACAGCATCGCAATGCAAAGTACCGCCATCAATCCCGTGCACACGGCAGCGATCACGGAATCGCCCATGCGCCTTCCCAACGACCGCGGCTCTCGTACTTGCTCTGCTCCGTACATCATGACTCCTCCTTGAGACCAGCTCCTTGTTACGGCCTCATCATCGCAGCGCTGCACATGAGCTGCCATCGATTTGGCTTACAGCTGGCTTTCCTTTTTGAAAGGTTGGACCGTGCAGACGAGAAGCGCTTTCTGACACACACGCCGTCACGTTGAACTACAATGTGCTTCACGATATGTGCAGCATATGGGACGCGCCAGACTGGCAGCGCCCGCATTGAAAGGACTACCTATGAGCGCCGCGCGCAAGACACTCAAAATCCTTGCCCTCATCTATTTTGTTTTGGGCATCGCCAACCTCGTCACTGGAATCGCCGGCGTCGCGACCGGCGGCCTCGATTCCACGTACGGGTCGAACGCCATGCTCGCCGCGGTCGTGATTATCGCCAAGGGCCTCGTCGATCTCGCCGCGGGCGTTGCGGGCATCAAGGGTGCCAACAAGCCTTCGCAGGTAGACGGCGCGTTTAAGCTCGGTATTGTTGCCGCGGTCGCCACGCTTGCCAAGGCGGTTCTCACGCTTCCCGCGTTTGGCGGTGACGCCATCAACTATGGCGCCTTTGTCATCGTGGTCTACGACCTGTTCTTTGTTCAGCAGGCACACGCCGTTAAGGCCGAGAACAAGGACCGCCTGTAAGCGCTCGCTTCTCATAACCTCTGCAGCCAAGCAACTAAAAAGGGCCGATCGCGCATCTCCGCGGTCGGCCCTTTACGTTTGCCCAGATAAAACCTGCCAAAATAAACCTGTCCCTTTTTGGCAGGTTGTTAGCTGTGGCGGTACTCGGCGATGATGAAGTCGATGTCGGTTTGAAGGGTGTCCAGATTTGCCAGGCGCTCTTTGTCGGCGGGGCGTGTGCGGTAGTAGTACGGCGTCATCTGGAACACTGCCTCGATGTCGGCCTGGGTCTGAAGCGTAATATTCGCAGACACCCGCTGCGTTCCGACCAACTCGAGCTCGGTGGTCTTCGGCAGCTTCTCATCGTTAAGGTACGGCGTGTCGTAGAGCACCTCTTTGAGCCCAAAGAGATGACGAGCACCCGGTACCACGGTATAGAGTGAGCCCTCTGGCGCCAGTACGCGGGCAAACTCACGCTCGTTAAAGGGAGCGAAGAGCTCGGTCACCATATCAAAGGCGCCATCGGCCACGGGAATGTCCTTCATATTGGCCACAAAATAGGTCGCATCGCCGCGCTTGGCAGCCAGGCGCACCATCTCTTTGCCCAGGTCAAAGCCGTAAGCGTCCACGCCCGGCACCGCGCCCATGGCACTGGTGTAGTAGCCCTCGCCGCAGCAAATATCGAGCAAGGCCAGCGGCTTGTCCGACGTAGCCGCGCACCGCTGAGCTCGTTCGCGCACCAGCTCGACCATCGC
>CABSBK010000320.1 GCA_902475865.1 uncultured Collinsella sp. | reverse complement strand
ACGGATAGTTCCAGGGCGCCATGATGAGCGTGACACCATAGGGCACGGCTTGCGTTTTGCACACGCTCACGGCGTTAGCGAGGTCGCACGGACGCAGGCGCGGACGACTCCATCGAGCCACATGCGCAATCTGATGGCGAATCTCGGAAAGCGACGTGCCAATCTCGCACATGTAGGCCTCGTCATGCGACTTACCCAAATCGGTCTTGAGCGCATGGGCAATATCGGCCTCGTGGGCCCGCACCGCATCGCGTAAGCTCGCGAGCGCGCGACGTCGAGCATCGACATCAAACGTGGCGTGCGTCTTAAAGTAGGCGCGCTGATCGCCGACGATGCGCGCAATTTCCCCGGTGTTCATGGACCCTCCTAGTTCTCGCCCTCAAACATACCACCTGCAACGACTTCGTACATATGCTCGAGCTCCAAGCGGTCCATCAAAAGCGGAACGGGGTACAGGGGATTGGCCTCGGCATCGGCATGCGCCGCCATCTCAGGAATGTCGGAGCGTCGAATACCTGAGACATATTTGGGGATTCCCAGGGCCCCGTTCATGCGGTCGACCCAATCGATAAAGGCCTCGGCCGCAAGACCATCCTGTGCGGTAGCCGGCGCAATGCCCGCCATGCGAGCGAGGTCGGCAAGCTTGGGGGCGGCGGCGTCACCATAAGCGCGAAGCATATGCGGCAGGATGATGGCGTTAGCCAAGCCGTGCGGAATCCCGTAACGCCCGCCCAAGCTGTGTGCGATGGCATGAACGTATCCAACATAGGAGCGCGTAAAGGCAACACCCGCCTTATACGCCGCCGAAAGCATATTGCGGCGCGCACGCATGTTGTCGCCATGCTCATAGGCCTCGAGCAAATTGTCGTAGATGAGCTGAACCGCCTGTCGCGCCATCTTGCGCGTATAGGGCGTGGTGCTTCGCCCGATAAAGGCCTCGACGGCATGCGTCAGGGCGTCCATGCCCGTCTGCCCCGTAATGGAGGCGGGCAGGCCGCGCGTAAGCTCGGGGTCGTGCACCGCAAGGCGCGGGATAAGCACAAAGTCGTTAATGGGGTACTTGTAGTGCGTCTCGTCATCGGTAATTACCGCTGCAAGTGTGACCTCGCTTCCCGTGCCTGCCGTGGTGGGAACGGCGATGAGCAGCGGCAAGCGACGATGAATCCGCAGCAGCCCGCGCATCTTGTTGATGGGCTTGTTTGGCTGCGCGATGCGTGCCCCCACGCCCTTGGCACAGTCCATGGCCGAGCCACCGCCAAAGCCGATAATGGCCCGGCAGTCGTTCTCGCGATACAGCGCCGCCGCTTCCTCCACGTTTGAGACCGTGGGGTTCGCACGCGTTTCGGCATAGACCGTAACGCCAATTCCTCTGGATGCGAGCGCCGTCTCGAGCGGCGCCGTGAGCCCCAGACGGGCAATGCCGGGATCCGTTACCATAAGAACCCGCTGTATCGAGCGCTTTTGAAGCACCGCGGGCATATCCTCGGCATGCTCCAAAATGCGTGGCTCGGTATAGGGCGTTTGATACGTTCGGCACCAGGCGCGGCGGGCTAGATGCATAAAGGAAACTCCTTCATTTGTTGATTCGTCAACATTTGCTCGACCGATTGTACTCAGCGGCGGTCAAAGACGGCCTGCCAATCGTTAATCAATCAACATCTTCATATCTCAAAATTGTTTTATTAAAAATCATTCCTAATAGGCTTCACTTTCAGTCTCATTTATGGATAATAGAACTCGTCAAGACGCACGTCCGGAGAGGGCCCTTACGGGACCGGACGAGCGCGCAATCG
>CABSBK010000319.1 GCA_902475865.1 uncultured Collinsella sp. | reverse complement strand
AATCTGAATACCAAGCGACAATCAACGGGTATGCGCCCGTTGATTGTTTTCAGCCTGATTTCGGTGTTGCTGCTCACGTTTTATATCCGTGAGGGTGAGGCCGGGCCGATTCATGCCGTCCGCTCGGGTGTGACGACGATTACCTCGCCGGTGCGCTTTTTGGGCTCGGCCGTGGCGGCTCCCTTCAACGCGATCGGCAACGTGTTCTCCAACCTCACGGCTTCGCAGGAATCGCTCGACGACCTCAAGAAGCAAAACGAGGTGCTGACCTCTAAGGTCGCCGAGCTTTCCGAGGCTCAAAAGACTGCCGAGCGCCTGGAGGGCCTGGTCGGACTGCAATCGACCTACAACCTTAAGTCGACCGCTGCTCGTATTGTCGGTGCGTCGGGCGATGCCTGGACCTCGACCGTTACCATCGACAAGGGATCTGCCGACGGCCTTACCATCAACATGCCCGTGACGAGTTCTGCCGGTGTTATCGGCCAGATTATCGAGGTATCGGCCAAGACCTCTACCGTGCGCCTGATTGGCGACGAGAACTCGGGCGTGTCGGCTATGGTGCAGGACACGCGCGCCCAGGGCATGCTGCAAGGCCAGGCTGACGGCACGCTTCGTCTTGAGTACGTGAGCGTCGACTCCGACGTTAAAGTTGGCGACATCATCGTGACCTCTGGCATCGGTGGCGTGTTCCCCAAGGGCCTGCCGCTCGGCACCGTTTCCTCGGTGGAGAAGTCGGCCAACGATGTGTACTACACCATTGTGGTGCGCGCCCAGACCACGGCAGAGAATAACGAGGAGGTGCTCGTCATTACCTCGCTGACCGACGAACAGTCGGCCTCGGATGAGGATGTGAGCACCGCTAATAGCACGCCGCAGGGAACGTCGCGTGATGCTGCGACCAAGACGAAGGACGAGAGCTCGGATGACAGTTCCGACACGTCCGAGACAACCGATTCCGGCTCGAGCGAATAGGGGGCATGTCCATGGATCTACACGAGCAGGGGGCGAGCTCCCGCACGTTTGTAATCGCCGCCATTGTATGCGTACTGCTGCAGGCAGGCCTGGCGCCGCAGATCTCCATTGCGGGCGGTCGCGTCAACTTTATGATTATCCTGGTGTGCCTGAGCGTGTTCTCGGGCGATCCCACGCGGGCTGTCGTCTGCGGTTTTTGCAGCGGCCTGTTCTATGATCTTTCTGCTGCCGTGCCGGTTGGCGTTATGTCGCTACTGTTGACGGTAGGCAGTTTTGCCCTGGTGCACAGCGCGGCTGGTCAGACGGGCGGCTCCCCGAGCGCGCGCGGTATTACCGTGGGCGCCTTCGCGCTTGCCATCAATGTGGTCTACAGCATCATCTTGCTGTTTATGGGTTTGGAGACGAGCTTTGTGGTGGCTGTTTTTGGCCATGCGCTGTCGTCTTCGATCCTGACTGGTCTGGTTGCCATTCCGTTTTTGATGTCCGGTGTCGTGCCGCAGTCCGGTTACGGATTCTCCGCACGCGGTGGTCATCAGACGGGTATGCGCTTCAAGCCCAAGACCCGCAAACTCAAATAGGGGAGGCCCGTAGATGTCTTCCCAGATGACGGTTATCATCGCCGGTATCGTGCTCGTCGTGGCCATTGTGGCCGCGCTGGTCATCATGCGCCGCGGCGATTCCCGTTTTACCTACGATACGCAGCATGGAACGGCCCCGCGCGCCACCGAGGGCGAGGGCAATACCGCCGCGACCGCCTTCAAGGGTCGCTTCTCCATCCTCACCGCCGGCGTGGGCGCGATGTTTGCCGCGCTCGCCGTCAAGCTGTGGGG
>CABSBK010000318.1 GCA_902475865.1 uncultured Collinsella sp. | reverse complement strand
CGGCCGCGATGTCGCAAGAAATCAGCAGGTCGGCATTTGCATCCTGATCGGTGGGCGCCAAATTGCAAATGGCCAGCGTATCGCCAGTAAAGTACCGCGTGAGGCCCGCCGCCGGATACACTACGAGCGAGGTTCCGCCCACGACGAGGGCGTCGGCTGCGGCGATGGCAGCGACGGAGCCGGTAAGCACACGCTCATCGAGCGGCTCTTCGTAGAGGACCACGTCGGGTTTGATGCGGCCGCCGCACGCGGGGCACACGGGCACGCCCGCGGCATCCTCGTGCTCGCGCGCGCAAATCCATTCGGCGCTGTAGACCGCGCCGCACGTCTGGCAGATATTGCGGTGGACCGAGCCATGCAGCTCAAACACGCGCCGTGAGCCAGCCGCCTGATGCAGGCCGTCGATATTTTGCGTCACCACGGCGTCGAGCTTGCCGGCGCGCTCCAGCTCCGCCAGCTTGGCGTGGCAGTGGTTGGGCTTGGCGTTAAGGGCGATCATCTTGGTCCGGTAGAAGTCGAAAAACTCCGCCGGATGCGCCTCGTAGAAGCTGTGCGAGAGCATAGTCTCGGGCGGATAGGAAAACCGCTGGTGATACAGGCCGTCCACGCTGCGGAAATCGGGGATGCCACTCGCCGTGGAAACGCCCGCGCCGCCAAAGAAGACCACGTGGCTATGGGTTTCGAACAGCTCCGCCAGCGCAGCGGAGGCCTGTTTGGGGTCCGATATTGCCTGCGTCATGTTTGTCCTCCGTCCATGTTGGTCGGGGCGGCTGCGATTGCGCCGTCGCCCGCGGGGCCCGCCCCGCCTCTGTTGCGTTAATCTTAAGCCTGCCAACCCGGTCGAAAGGACACCATGCCTCAGACTTACACCTTTGCCTCGTGGAACGTTAACGGCCTGCGCGCCGTGCTCAAAAAGGACCCGAGCTTTACCCAGATCGCACAGGAACTCGATGTCGATGTCCTAGCGCTGCAGGAAACCAAGCTGCAGGAGGGCCAGGTCGATATTGACCTGCCCGGCTATCACCAAACCTGGAGCTACGCCGAGCGTAAAGGCTATTCGGGCACTGCAGTCTTTAGCCGCCAGGAACCGCTGCGCGTGCTGCACGCCGACGCGCTGCTGCCCTACGCCGGCGAGGGCGAGGAGGCCGAGCTCGTGGCGCAGGCCGCGACCGAGGGCCGCGTCTGTGCGCTCGAGTTCGACAAGTTTTGGTTTGTGGATGTCTACACGCCCAACGCCCAAAACGAGCTCGCCCGCATCGACGTGCGCATGGCCTGGGACGATGCCTATCGCGGCTTTTTGGGCGCGCTTGAGCGCGAAACCGGCAAGCCCGTCGTAACCTGCGGCGACTTTAACGTGGCTCACAAGGAGATCGACCTTAAGAACCCCAAGTCCAACCGCGGCAACGCAGGCTTTTCGGACGAGGAGCGCGGCAAGTTTACCGAGCTGCTCGACACCGGTTTTACCGACACCTGGCGCGCGGCCAATCCGGACGTCGAGGGCGTCTACAGCTGGTGGAGCTATCGCTTTAATGCCCGCAAGAACCGGCATCCGCGGCGACATCTTCGGCAGCGACCACTGCCCCGTCACCCTCGCCCTGGAGCTCTAACCCCCAAATGATCCCCCGGGGACGGAGGAAAAGGGATCATTTTCACCTCGCGAGGGCATCCACGCGACCCACCCGCCACGAAATCGGCCCATCTACTACGTTTAAGCCACTACCCTCAACCACAGCGAACAACGCAAAAAGAAAACCGCAGGTAGAAAGCCTGCGGTTTTTCATAAGACGCGGTCATGGTCGGAGAT
>CABSBK010000317.1 GCA_902475865.1 uncultured Collinsella sp. | reverse complement strand
CCATCGGATTGGGCGACGGTTTTTTCGGCGTTGTAGGTATCGTGGGCATGCAGCGTGGCCGAGATGTCTGCGACCGCTTCGCCGGAATCGCTGATGCTCTTAAACACAATCACAAGGTCGTTTTTGCTCGCGCCGTAGCAAGTATGGCCCCAAGAGTTGCCCGTCTCCTTAAGTGCCCCGCGCCACGTGGTGTTGGCGAAGCTCGTGGGCTTATCGATGTTGAGCTTCGCCGTGCTACCAGAGGTCGTGGTGGTCGACGAGGTCGCATTGCCCGTCGTGGAAGAGCCCACAGCATTGGAGCTGGCGACCTCGCCGTTCTTGCTTGCGGTCTTGAGCTCCGCCTTAGCATCCTTAAGGTCGGACTTTGTCTGATCGAGCTCGTCTTGCGTTTTTGTGAGTTCGTCCTTGGAAGATTCAAGCTGCTTCTTGAGCTTTTGAATCTGCTCCGTATTTTGCGGATGAGCCAAACCATATGAGTAGCCCGCCCAGCCGGTTCCCGCGCACAAGGCGGCAACGACAATAACGCCGGCGGCGATGGCGGGCGCATACGACTTGCCCAGGCGCTTGCGTGCCAGCTTGTACTCGGCCTTGGCCGTCTTGAGGCTCTCGCGGTCCTGCTCGAGCTGCTCTTCCTCACTGAGCGGCGTAGGACCAAAATCGGCATGGCAGGCAGACTCAGTTTCCGCGTTCTCGATCGTAGTGCCAAAGTCTGACAAGGGATCGACTACACGCGTGGCGTCCGAATCGGATTCGGGCGCAGCGGGCTCAGACGCGTCGGGTGCCGCCACCGGCTGCTCGTCTGCTTTCGAGGCAGCATCCGCCTTAGGCAACTCCACCGTTGCCGCCGTAGCGGCCTCACCGTCGCGCCACGAAAAGGCCGGGCTCTGCGACACCGTCTGGGGCGTGGTGTAGGGATCTTCGGGAGCAGGTGCAGACGGCGCGGCGGCGTCAAGAGGCGATCCACACTCAGAGCAAAAACCAGCGTCATCGGGCAATAATGCACCGCAATAAGGGCATTCCATAGGGCACAACCTCTCAAAATGTGTCGCTTGCAGCCATCCTGCAACTTGGCGTATATGCCCTATAATGTCTTGATAGTTATGCAAAGCGTTGCGCAACATTTTTCGAGTCGGTACGCTTTGACCGTAGCCATTTCCTAACATGTTTGCAGTACGTCATTAAAGTTATCTGGGGAGGCAGCCATGGCGGCGGAAACACCGTGCTCGGTCCTCTACAACGACATCCGATCGTTCGGCGGTCTCAAGCATCTCGAGATTGCGCGAATGCTCATCAACGGCAATTCGTATGCAGGCAGCACCCTGCTCGACAAATGCTCTACCAACCGCTCGTACCTCACTCGCTACATCGTCCACCGCGAGCCCGATCAGTGTGCGCCAGGTATCTACAATGACCTTACCGTCTCCACACTCAACCTTGCTGCCGCCATTAGCAACAAGCTCGGCGGAGGCGATCGTGCCTATCAGGAAATATCCGAGCATTACAGCGGCCCGGCGGCCCAAGACATGATGTCGATTCTCGCCGATTATGACCTCGACGACCGCCTCTACGCCAATGCCTTGGGGCGCATCAACAGCTCCGATGACCACAGCCCCCGCGAAAAAAGCACGCTCTTCTTGATGCTCTTTGTGGCAACGGGTGCACTTGCCGATCCCGTTCAAGGCGTGGCCACCGTCGAGCGCTTTTGCGACAGCAAGACGGGCGGGCACTTTGGCACCACCGAAACTACCGTCGGACGTGGCTTTATGGGCAGCCTGGAGCAGCCGCGCACCGTTGCCCCCAACCTCGGTCTGCTCAGGACACATGCC
>CABSBK010000316.1 GCA_902475865.1 uncultured Collinsella sp. | reverse complement strand
ATTGGCCGAAGGCTCGACCAGGGGTTCGAACTCATCGAACTCGGACTCGTGGCCCTTATTGGCACGCAGATGGGAACCGGCACCCTTAGCAGATGCCGGTTGGTTGTTGGCTTTGTTGCCTTTGGCGTTTTGTGCAGATCCGCGCGCCAAACTAAACCTCCATGACGACTGGGATGATCATCGGACGGGTGCGCGTGCGGCTCCAGATAAAGTTGGAGAGCGAATCGCGCACGGCCTTGCGAATGGCATCGGAGCCGCTACTGGTAAAGCTAAACTTGCCCTTCTCAATCGTCTTCATGATGGCTGCGGAGGCATCCTCGGAGAACTGGTCGTCGATGGCAAACGAAACGCCGCGGCCCGAGAACTCGATAGCCTCGATCTTCTTGTGCTTGAGCGAGACGATGGCAACAGCCGTGACCATACCGTCGTTGGCGAGCTTTTGGCGATCGCGCAGGACGATGGGGTCGGTGTCGCCGATGCGCAGACCGTCGACATAAACGACGCCAGACTCGACGGGCGCACCGCGTCTGACGATACCGCCGCGCATCTCGAGCGTGTCACCGTTATCGAGGATAAAGATATGATCGTCCTTAAGGCCCATCTTGCGGGCGAGCTGGGCATGGGCGCGCAGGTGAACGGCCTCGCCGTGAACCGGCATAAAGTAGGTGGGCTTGGCCATGGCCATCAGGAGCTTGAGCTCCTCCTGGCTGCCGTGACCCGAGACATGAACGAGGGCACGGGACTTATCCCAGACGTCGCAGCCAAGCTTGGCCAGGCTGTTGACGACCTGCTGGACGGCCTTCTCGTTGCCGGGAACGGGAGTTGCCGAGAGGATGACGGTATCGCCCTCGTGGATGGAAAGCGTCTTGTGCTCGCCGTTGGCCATGCGGGACAGGGCCGACAGCGGCTCGCCCTGCGAACCGGTGCACATGACGACGATCTTATCGTCGGGCAGGTTATCGATATCGAAGGCATCGATGATATCGGCATCGTCGATGTTGAGGTAGCCCAGCTCGCGCGCCACGCGGGTGTTGGTGAGCATGGAACGTCCGGTCACGACGACCTTGCGGCCGCACTTGCGGGCGGCGTCGCAGATCTGCTGCAAGCGATGGATGTGGCTCGAGAACGACGCGACGAACACGCGGCCCGGAGCATTCTTGATGGCATGCAGCAGGTTGGGACCAACCTCGGCCTCGGACTTGGTAAAGCCGGGAACCGTGGCGTTGGTAGAGTCGGAAAGCAGCAGGTCGATGCCCTGCTTGGCAAAGCGGCTGATAGCGGCATAGTCGGGCGTGACACCATCGATGGGCGTCTGGTCAAGCTTAAAGTCGCCCGTGTGCATAACGGTGCCCTGATTGGTGCGGATGAACACGCCCAGAGCGCCGGGGATGGAGTGCGTCATCGAGAAGAAGTCGAGCGAGATGCCACCCAGATTGACGTGGCTGCCGCCCTTGACCTCACGGAACTTGGGCGCGCGGATGCGGAACTCGGAGAGCTTGCCCTCGATAAAGCCGAGCGTCAGATTGCTCGAGAAGATAGGCAAATTAATGTTGAGTTTATACAGAAGATACGGAAGCGAACCGGTGTGGTCCTCGTGGCCGTGGGTGACGACGATGCCGCGGAGCTTCTCCTCGTTCTCCAGGACATAGGTGTAGTCGGGAAGTACCAAGTCGATACCGGGCTGGGAGTCGTCGGGGAACATGAGGCCGGCGTCGACGAGCACCATGTCGTCGCCGCACTCGAAGACCGTCATGTTCTTGCCGATGCCGTCAAGGCCGCCGAGCGGAATGATCTTCAAGGGAGATGATTTTTTAGCTGCCATAGGTTCGTGTGGTTTCCT
>CABSBK010000315.1 GCA_902475865.1 uncultured Collinsella sp. | reverse complement strand
TGTGCTCTTCCGATCTCGGTGAAGACCAGCGTGTCCATGCCGCACATGGAAGTGGCCATCTCGGCAGCCTTGGCGGCAATCTTGTAGACGAACATGTCGAAGGCGAGCTGAGCCTCGGGGTCGCCGGCGGCGGCAAGCTCCTCGACGTTGCGGCAGTCGTTGGTCTTGCCACCGGTCACAGCCAAAAGGCCGGACTTCTTGTTCATCATCTCGTCGACCTCGTCGAAGGTGTAGCCGCCCTCGCGCTGCAGGTAGCACACGGTAGCCGGGTCGATGGAGCCGCAGCGGGTGCCCATCATGACGCCGTCGAGCGGAGTGAGGCCCATGGAGGTATCCATGCACTTGCCGTCCTCGATGGCGCACAGGGAGGCACCGGAGCCGATGTGGCACACGACAACCTTGCGGGCCTCGCCGTTGGTCATCTCGGCGACCTTCTTGGAGATGTAACGATAGCTGGTGCCGTGGGCGCCGTACTTACGGATGTGCAGCTTGTCGCAAACATCCTTGGGAAGGGCGTAGGTCTTGGCGACCTCGGGCATGTTGAAGTGGAAAGCGGTGTCATAGACCGTGACGTTGGGCAGGTCGGGATACTGCTCCAGGCAGAACTCGATAACGTTGGCCTCGGGGTTGTTGTGCAGCGGCGCCAGCGGGGCGACCTCACGGATCTTGGCGAGGACGTCCTCGTCGACGAGGGAAGAATCGCCAAAGTACCAGCCGCCCTGAACGATACGGTGGCCAATGCCCTCGATCTTGACGCCGTTGGCCTCGAGGTCCTTCAGGACGACCTCGATGGCGACCTTGTGGTCGGGGAACTCGATGTTCTCGGTCACCTTCTTGGAGCCGTTGGCAGCGTGGGTGAAGGTACCGCCGGTAAAGCAGACGCGCTCGCAGGAGCCCTTTGCGGACACCTTGTGGGACTTGGTATCGATGACCTGATACTTAAGGGTCGAAGATCCTGCGTTGACGACCAGAACGTTCATGTGTCTCCCTACTAACAGGCGGTGTGGCGCCGCCAGGTTACATACGCTTCAATAATAAACCCAAACGCCCTCGCGCTCGGGTTTATTGCGTTGATATATAAGTTATCGGTGCCAGAGCTTCCGTTTCATTGCACGGAAGAAGCGTCCTCAGATGAGGTTCTCGCCCAGGTTTTTGCCGCCGAGGACGTGCATGTGGAAGTGCATGACGGTCTGGCCGGCGTTGACGCCCTTGTTGGAGATGACGCGGAAACCGTCCTCCAAGCCCTTGGCCTTGGCAACCTCGTGGATGGCGTGGGCCATGGCGCCGATGGTCTCGGCCGGCACGTTGTCGGCGATGTCGCTGTAGTGCTTCTTGGGGATCACGAGCGTGTGGACCGGCGCCTGGGGGTTGAGGTCGTCGAAGGCGATGACCTGGTCGTCCTCATAGACAACGGTTGAGGGAATCTCGTGGTTGGCGATTTTGCAGAAGATGCAATCACACATGGCTGGTTCCTTTCACACAGACCAAGGTAATTATATTTAGTTGGGAGGGTTAGAACGAGAGGTTGTCGTCTGTGTTGGCGGCTTCGCCGTCGGCGAGCACGTCGTTGCCGTCGACGTCCTTAAGGAGCACCGAGACCTTCTGCTCGGCATCGGACAGGCGGGTGCGCAGGCTCTTGAGGAGCTCGACGCCGCGGGTATAGCTCTCGAGTGACTCCTCGAGCTCCATATCGCCCGACTCCAAGCTGCGGATGATGAGTTCCAACTCCTGCGAAGCCTGCTTGTACGTAAGCTGCTCGACCGGGGTCTCCTCTGCCATATCTGTTTACTTTCCTAAAGGTTTATCGCTATGTAACGCGGCCTACTCGACCGCATCGACCGT
>CABSBK010000314.1 GCA_902475865.1 uncultured Collinsella sp. | reverse complement strand
GCTCTTGGCATGCTCCATCAACTGCTTCGTCGATTTCTCGGTGGTTCCGGTCTGCTTGAGCATGCCGCTCGCTGACGTGAGGGAATCAGCGGTCGAACTCAAAATGCCCGCGAGCGAGGTTGCGCTCGCCTTGACGTCCTGGAGGTCCTCGACCGAATCGCCGAGCGTCGAGGACAGGTTGGCGATAAAGTTGCTGACCTGGTCGGTGCTCATGTAATCGAGCAGGCTGGACACCGTCTTAAGACCGATGCTCGTAATGGTCTCGGTAAAAGTTTCGTTAACCTGGCTCTGAACGGCACTCGAACCCTTCTCGGTCACGATCTGCGCAATGGCGTTGGCCTTCTGGTTCTCGTAAAACTCGATATCGGCGTGTTTCACGTCGGTCGAGAAAAGCGTCATCATGTCGGAGCTAAAGCTCTTGGGGATTACGACGGCCGCATAGTAAGCGCCCGACTTAACGCCCTCGATAGCCTTTTCGCGATTGTTGAGCACAACCCAATCGAAGCTCTCGTTGCCGCGTAGGGTGGCGGTCACGTTTTCGCCCACGTTAACCTCGACGGGGATCAAATCGCTCTCGTAACCCTCATCGGTGTTGACCACGGCGATCTTAAGATTGCCGGTGTTGCCGTACGGATCCCAGCTGCCGGCGATGTTAAACCACGCGTACAGACACGGTACGATAATGAGGCCCATCACGACAACCAAGCCGATCACGGAGCGAGACACGTTTTGGACATCGCGCTTAAACAGATGCAGGATGTTCTTCATTTATGCCTCACCTCCTTTGGAGTGCTTGCCAAGCGCGGTGGTATCTCCATCATTTGTGGCTGTGCTGTCGCTGCCCTGAGATTTATGGTGCGAGCCGATATACGGCAAGCGGCCCGTGGACTGATCGCCGCCCTTGGCACCACGCTCGCTGGCGTTGAGGCCAAACATGTGGCGGGCGGCAGGAATGGCGGCCGTGTGTTCGCGCATCTCGCGACGCAGGTCCTCATCCGAAAGCGCCGAGATGCGCATCTGGGTATTGAGGCTCGCTCGGATATATTCGATATTGATCAGCCAGCCGCAGATGGCAATAACCGAGATGATCCAAATGACAAGCAGGATGATCTTGCCGTTATTGTCGATATCGAGAACCGTCGACAGGACAAAGAGCAGGACCTGAACGCCCACCACGGCGGCAAAACCGCCCTTGATGTAGTACGGGTAGCGATGTTCAAAGGCGACCGCATGATCGAGCAGTTCGCGACGGTACGAATCGGAATCGAGCATGACGCGCATGGCCGTGCGCGGCGAGTAGCGCTGGCGCGGCAGGTCGTTGGACTCGCAAATCATCATACCGGTCGTGGAGAGCTGTTTATCAAAGAGCAGGTTAAGGTTGAGCAGCAGCGGACGCAGCTGCAGGCCGATAAAGAGCGCCACGATCAAGAACACGCCCAGAATGCACAGGTTAAACAGGTAGTTGAACGAATACATGCCGCCGACCGTCTCGCGCAGCAGATTGATGCCGTAGGTAAAGGGCAGCAGCGGGTGCAGCCACTGGAAGAAGCCGGGCATCATCTCGATGGGGTACATGCCCGACGAACCCGGGATCTGCACGATGACGAGAATGACGCCGATAGCCTTGCCGATATGCTTAAACGTGGTGGACAGCGCATAGATGATATTGACGTAGGTGAACGAAATGGCGATGCCGCCCAGCACGAACAGCAGCGGGCTGACGCACTGCACGCCAATCACCAGATCGCCTACCGTAACGATGATGGCCTGCAACGCGCCCAGGATCACCATGAGCAACCAGCGGCCAAAGTAGCCTTGGCGCGCCGTAAAGCTGCCAACACCTTCACGGTCGACCTCGAGCTTG
>CABSBK010000313.1 GCA_902475865.1 uncultured Collinsella sp. | reverse complement strand
GTCTCTTCGGGATCAAAGTCGTCGAAAAGCGCCACGAATGTCGGCCCCGTCGAGCGGAACAGGCGACCCTTGCCGCGCGAGCAATCCATGAGGCAGGCGGCGCTTTCGGCGAGCACGCGGTCGCCTGCATCGAATCCAAAGCGGGCATTGACTTCGGCGATATCGTCGACCTTAATGGCAATAAAGCCTGCCTCGCGCGCCACGCGGCGCATTTCGCCAATGGCGCTGACCAGGGCGTGGACATCGCCCAGGCCCGTTACCGAGTCAGTCGTATCCGCCAGGCTGCGGTTGATGATAATGCCCACGTACATGTTAGGCTCGGTATCGGTGCCGTCCAAGCGGTAGCCCGTGCAGTCGCAAAGCGCGTATTTTCCGGTGGCATCCATCACGCGGTACTGCATGTAGTGGAAGTGCCACGTGCCGTTTATCACCATGTCGAGCTCGGCGCGTACGTTGTCGCGGTCCTCGGGATGAACGCGGGCAAGCCACATATCGACCGAGTTAAAAGGGTGCTGGGAGGGCAGGGCAAAATCGCGCACAGCGTTGACCGACCATTGCGATTCTCCAGTATCGAGGTTAAGGATGAACGGATAGCGCGTCTCGGAGCTCATGGAGATCGCTTGGAACACCCGGTCGTTGCAAGGAAGCTGATCGACGATTGGGCGTTGCGGCGCGTCATTGTCTTTCGGTTGCTGCACGCGGTGCATGAGCTTGTAGCGATACATTTTGCGATCGGCATCCATCGTCATCTGGCGACGCGTGTCGCCGGCAAGCGGGTCGACGCGCGAGCAGCCAAAGCTAAAGCTGCCGATCATGGGCGCCTTGCCGCCTGAGCTCGCCTCGATCAGCCCGGCACGTACCTGCTCCAAGCGCTGCTCGAGTTCAGTCTCGTTTGCGGAGGGCGAGATAAGCACAAACTCGTCTCCACCGATGCGGAACAGCATCTCATCGTGCTCCATGGTTTCGGAGAGCGTGCGGCAGATGCTCAGAATATAGCGATTGCCTTCGGCGTGGCCAAACCTATCATTGCAATGTTTGAGATGGTCGATGTCAATATAGGCGCAGGTAAAGGGGTCGCCTTTGCGCCAGAGCTGCTCGACGTGACGGTCGAATCCGTTGCGGTTGCCCAAGTTGGTGAGCGGGTCGATATGGGCGTTGCTCTCAAGCAGCCGGCGCTCTTGCTGCAGGATGGCATGCGTCTTTTGCAGTTGCTCACCAACGGCGCGTAGCTCAGCAGGCAGCGCGGCAACATCGAGTTCGGCGGTCGAGATGCCATTCGCAAGTCGCTGAAGATAGGCAATAATCGATTGCTCGCCCATGCAGTACGACTCGTTCATGATGGATAACCTCCTTGGGCAGAACAACGGTTTGTATCATATCCCCAATTCGGTTTGAATTGGGGATATAAGTTAGCCAATGGGGACAAATGCTTCCTTCGGCGGTGGCGTTTTGCACGCGAGCGTATCAGTTGTTATTGCCACCATCGAGCAATGCCTCAAAATCCTTCGCCGGCATGGGACGGTAGTAGAGGAAGCCCTGAGCGTAGCGGGCGCCCATTTGTCGTAGCATGTTTGCCTGCTCATTTGTCTCGACGCCTTCGACCTCGACGGGCAGATGGAGCGACTGCGCCATTTCGAGCATCGATGAAATGATTTGCGTACTGCGGCCTTGATCGCGGCCGGTGGGTACAAAGGCGCGGTCGAGCTTGATGACGTCGACGTTGACGTTCTTGAGCATCGCGAGCGTGGACTGACCGGTGCCAAAATCGTCCATATAGGTCGAGAAGCCGCGGGTGTGCAGGTCGGCCGTCAGTTTGTCCACGGCCTCGGACTCCCCCGTATAAGCCGTCTCAGTGATCTCGATAC
>CABSBK010000312.1 GCA_902475865.1 uncultured Collinsella sp. | reverse complement strand
GTTTGTGAGTGCCGCCGTCTCGGTGATCTTGCAACTCTATACGCCCGTCCTCATTGGCGAGGGCATCGATCTTATCGTCGCCGCCGGGCAGGTGGATTTCGATGCGCTGTTGCCGCTTGTCACCAAGCTCGCGATCGTCGTGGTGGGCGCGGCGGCCTTTCAGTGGCTGCAGGGCTATTGCGTCAACCGCTTGTCCTACGAGACGGTGCGTGACATGCGCGTGGAGGCGAGCGACAAGCTCAGCCGCATGCCGCTCAGCTTTATTGACGGCCATGCCCACGGCGACCTCATGAGCCGCGTGGTCAACGATGTCGACCAGGTGGGCGATGGCCTGCTGCAGGGCTTTACGCAGCTCTTTACCGGCGTCATCACCATCGTGGGCACGCTCGCATTTATGCTCTCCATCAACCTGACCATGACGCTCGTGGTGGTGCTCGTTACGCCGCTTTCCATCTTTGCGGCCGGCGCCATCGCCAAGCTTTCCAATAAGAGCTTCACTGCTCAACAGCGCATCCAGGGCCAACTCGGCGGTCATATCGAGGAGTATGTGGGTGAGCAAAAGCTCGTGGACGCCTTCGCCTACGGCCCGCACGCTCAACAGCGCTTTGATGCCCTTAACGCCGAGCTCTATACGGCGGGCGAGCGCGCGCAGTTTATGGGTTCGCTCTCCAACCCCGGTACGCGCTTTATCAACAACATCATCTACGCCGTGGTTGCCGTGATCGGCTGCGCGGGCGTGATCACGGGCGTGCCTGCGGCGCTTACGGTGGGCGGCGTGCAGATCTTCCTGTCCTACGCCAACCAGTACACCAAGCCGTTCAACGAGGTCACCAACGTCATTACGCAGATCCAGACGGCGTATGCCTCGGCGCGCCGCATGTTTGCGCTGCTCGATGCGCGCGAGCAGGAGCCCGATGCGGCGGATGCCGTGGAACTTGCCGCCCCGCAGGGTGAGGTGACCTTTGAGCATGTGGACTTTAGCTATGTGCCCGACCGCAAACTGCTGAAGGATATCTGCATCGATGCCAAGCCCGGTATGCGCTATGCGCTCGTCGGTCCCACGGGCTGTGGCAAGACGACGCTCATCAACCTGCTGCTGCGCTTTTACGATATCGATGCTGGGCGCATCGTAGTCGATGGTCGCTCCTCGCGTGACTACACGCGCGCGAGCCTGCGCCGCGCCTTTGGCATGGTGCTGCAGGACACCTGGCTGTTCGAGGGCACGGTAGCCGAAAACATTGCCTACGGTTGCCCCGATGCCACGCGCGAGCAGATTGTCGAGGCCGCCAAGCGCGCTCATGCGCATAAGTTTATCGTGCAGCTGCCAGGCGGCTACGATACGGTGATCGGCGAGGACGGCGGCACGTTTAGCCAGGGTCAAAAACAGCTGCTGTGCATTGCGCGCGTTATGCTCACCGATCCGGCGATTCTGCTGCTGGACGAGGCAACGTCGAGCATCGATACGCGTACCGAGCTGCAGGTGCAGGCGGCATTCGACGAGCTCATGGCTGGCCGCACGAGCTTTGTCGTGGCACACCGCCTGTCGACGATTCGCAACGCCGATTGCATCCTGGTAATGCGCGATGGCGAGATTATCGAGCGCGGCACGCACGACGAGCTGCTAGCGGCAGGCGGCTTCTACGCCGAACTCTACCGCAGCCAGTTCGCACAGTAACGTGGCGCAAAGTAGTCTTTTTGGGACGGGGCTTTTTTAGCTACCCCTATCCAGCCGAATGGCCATGGGGTGCTTTGGGGCTTGAGGTAGCTAAAAAAGCCCCGTCCCAAAAAGACTACCGGGTTGCTCTGTACATCTGCGTCGTTAGTACTAAGATATTCATCTAATAAATTGCATTAGTGGCTTTAGTTTTGGGGGA
>CABSBK010000311.1 GCA_902475865.1 uncultured Collinsella sp. | reverse complement strand
ACGTCTGGGGACAGAAGAAAACGATCGATTTGGCTCTCCGAGGGCCATGATACCCGTCATATCAACCGGCCATTCCAAAACCATGCCGGTTTACGGGGCCGAATCGCAGATCCCTAACCACACGCAATTCGAGCAAAATAAAACCGCAGGTAGACGGCTCGTCTATTTTCGAAAAATGCCGGTATGGTCGGCCTGCGTCAATCCAGCCCCGTAAACCGGCATAGCTTTGATATGACACCAAGGAAGTATTGATTCTCGCCCCGGCGCAACCGCCACTACAGCCCGTACTTCACGACGACGCGGTTGATGCGGCGACACCAGGGCTTGTACAGAGCGGCCAAGAACACGCAGGTCGCGAGGCCATGCGTGATGTCGAACGGCACCGCCGTAGCAAGACGCGCTACGGCGCCTGCCCAGGTGAGCGGCTGCACAAAACCGATGATGTCGTACGCGTTGATCACGACGCCATACAGCAAGCCCGAGGCAAAGCCATACGCCAACAGCGCCGGCATTCGCACGGTTCCATCGGCGCGGTCAAACGCGCCCGCATGCGCCAGTGCGCCACCGATATAGCCCACCAGACCCCAGGCATACATCTGCCACGGCGTCCACATGCCCTGTCCAAAAAAGAAATTACTGGTCAGCGCTGCCAACGCGCCGACCATAAAACCATTGCGACGGCCAAGTGTCGCACCCGCGATAATGGCGATGGCGCTCACGGGCTTAAAATCGGGAATGGGCCCAAACAGGATGCGCCCCGCCGCGGCCAGCGCCGCCAGTACCAGCGTGGGCATGATCTGGCGCAGGCCTGGACGCGATGCCTCATAGCCCGCAAAGAACAGTGCGCCACTACAACCAGCATGGTAAGCGCCGCCTGCTCAATGCCCGCCAGCAACGCCGCAGTCATCACTGCCGGCACCGCCAGGAGCAGCGGAATCTCCATTTTTGTGAGTAGGCGCGAAGCGCGATGATCCGTCATCCCATCACGCCCTGTAGAACACGTTGTCGGCAAAGAAATCTGCCGGGGGCTCCATGCAGGCGATCTCGCCGTCGAACATCATGGCGACGTCGTCGGACACCTGCTCGGCAAAGTCCAAGTCGTGCGCGGCCATGATGACGGTGCCGCCGGCCTGCGCATGCTCGCGCAGGGCCCGGGCGATAATGCAGCGACTTGCCAGATCAAGGCCCTTGGTGGGCTCATCAAGCAGCAGCAACTCCGGACCAATCAACAGCAGCTTTGCCAACGCAAGCAGCTGGCGCTGACCGCCCGAAAGATCGTACGGGTGACGCGCCTCCAAGCCGTCCAGTCCCAGTTGCGCCGCACGCTCCCGCGCCAAGTTCTCGTCATATCCGCAGGTCGAAGCCCATTCCATCAGCTCGTCGCGCACCGTTTCGGCGACTAGCAATGCCTTGGGATTCTGTGGCAGCAGAGCCGCCGAAGCCGCCCCACGCACCATGCGGCCACGCTGCAGCTTAGCCGTCTTGGCCAGCACCGAGAGCATCGTCGACTTGCCGCAGCCGTTTCCGCCCACGACCGCATGCACCGCGCCGGCCGAAAACGTCACATCGAGCCCGCGCAGCACCCAACCGCCCGCGCGATCGTAGCGAAACCAACCTTCCGACAGGGTGGTAGCCGACCCACCGTGCATTTTTTGGAGTATTCTGCTCCCATCCGTGCGCGGGAAGGCTTCCGAGCCGTTCTCGCGCGATATTTGCGCCACAAATTTGGACGATTTGTCCAATTCCGAACTTTTTTTCGCGCTCGATACGTCCCTGGGCGGCTCCAGAGAGCCCAAATTGCCCTCACGCCTGCTGAATACTCCGTTTTTTGCACATCGGATGGCACCCCACCCCAACATGTCATCGGAAAACAGCGGCTCTC
>CABSBK010000310.1 GCA_902475865.1 uncultured Collinsella sp. | reverse complement strand
CTTCGTCGATCAGCTCGTCTCCCCCGTCGCCCTCAACCGAGCCGCAGCGGAAAAGTACACGCTCGAGTAGGGCTCGATCAAGCGAGCCAAGTGCCGCCGAGACAAGCTCATCGCGCGTATGCTTGTCACCGCCCAGCACGACCAGCGCCTTGGTGCCACCGTAGTGAGCGACCAGTCGTCCACACCAGCGAGCCACGTCTCCATCCGCAACAAGGCGCGTCGGCATACCAAACCCATAGTTGACCATCGTATCCACAACCCTTCCGTGCATGTAGGTGGCACCAATCGTTAGGCTCATGCTACGAAGCGAGGTTTTCCGAGCTGTTTCGCACTCTTTAGAGCTGCGTTAAAACCCGATGCAGCCGCACGGCCATACCTACCAAAACAAACCTGTCCCTTTTTGGCAGGTTTTGACGATGTCCGGACGAGCGGGTATTATCGAACATGCATTCGATAAGAACATGTGTTTGATGGGAGGCTCGGATGGCACACGAGCAGCACACCTACATCTGCATCGACCTCAAGACGTTTTATGCCAGCGTCGAGTGCGTCGATCGTGGGCTCGACCCGCTCACTACGTGCCTGGTCGTTGCCGACGAATCGCGCGGGCGCACGACCATCTGCCTCGCCATCACACAGGCCATGAAGGACCTCGGGATACACAACCGCTGCCGTCTGTTCGAGATTCCCGACGGTATCGACTACATCAAGGCCGTACCGCGCATGCAGCATTACATGGAAGTGTCGGCGAAAATCTACGGCATCTATCTGGAATACGTCAGTCCGCAAGACGTTCACGTCTATTCCATCGACGAATGCTTTATCGACGTGACGCCCTATCTAGACCTCTACCATACCAATGCCAAAGGCTTTGCCTGCATGTTGCGCGATGAGGTCCTCGCGCGCACCGGCATCACGGCGACGGTCGGCATCGGCCCCAACCTATTTCAGGCCAAGGTAGCGCTCGACATTACCGCCAAGCACGTACCCAGCCGCATCGGCATACTCGACGACGAGACCTTTCGCAAGGAGATCTGGCCCCATCGTCCCATCACCGATATCTGGGGCATCGGCCCCGGCGTGGCAGCCCGCCTCGAAAAGTACGGTGTCTACGATCTGATGGGTGTCGCCGCGCTCGACGAAAATCTGCTTTACGACGAGCTCGGCGTCAATGCCGAGTATCTCATCGACCACGCCTTCGGACGCGAGCCGACAACCATCGCGGATATCCAAGCCTATCGCCCACAGGCAACCTCAACTACCACAGGACAGGTGCTCTCGAAGGGCTATGTCTACGAGCAGGCCTACACTGTCTTGCGCGAGATGGTCGACAACGCCGTGTTGGACTTAGTCGATAAGCACGTGGTCTGCGACAGCATCTCGCTCTTTGTGGGTTATGCGAGCGAACGAGCCGACATACGCCGCCTCGACGCCAGCGGCACAGCGCAATATGTGGACGGATGCGGGCACCTGCGCTCGAGCACGTCGAGCATCGTGCCCACCGCAACCACCGGCCCCGAGCTCGCACCCCGTGCGCCCAAGCCCGTCCAGCGCGATGACGAACAGCGCCGCCTGGTGCGCGAGGCACAGGCAATCGATGGCATCTTTGTGGGAGAGCATGGCGGCAAACCGCGCGGTGGCTATGCCGCTCTCTTCGCGCACTCCAACGCTTCGCGAAAGCTGCCCGAGCGCACCAATTCGTTTAAGAAGATCATGGGCTATTTCGATGAGCTCTGGGCGCAGACCGTCGATCCCAAACGACCGGTCAAGCGCATCAACCTGGGATTTGGCAACCTCATGCCCGAGGAATTTGCCACCATCGACCTATTCAGCGATATCGAGGCCGATGAGCGCGAGCGCAACCTGGCGCGCGCCGTCCTGGCC
>CABSBK010000309.1 GCA_902475865.1 uncultured Collinsella sp. | reverse complement strand
CGGGCAAACTCACTTGGCGTCATTCCTTCAGCCGCCGCCCGACGACGAATCGCCTCCTTCATCCCTAGGGGAATCTTGACCGATAGCGTTGCCGTCCCTTCGCTTGAGAGTGGAGGCCGCCCGTGCACGATTCCCCCAACGGTATGCTCGCCGTCCGGAAACTCGCCATGCTCGTACGCCTCGCACCACGTGTCAATCATTTCATCCGTTACAACCTGACCATTGGCAGCCGTATACGCCTTGCTCATCATCGACCCCTCTGCCGAGCTTTCTCGATCTCTTACAAGAATTTCTCCTCCATCTTACCCAATTTCGTATGACGAAAGTCCGCTGTCGCCAATTCTTACGCCGGCACTTGTTGAAAGGCGGGAGGTGTAGCGAGGATTGAAGGGCGTTCCAGCACCGCCCAGGCACCGGGAGAGGAACACATGCGCCAAGGACGGACGTTTTCGTAGCATGCGAGGATGCTGCCGTTGCGGTCGATAAAAGCAATGTCGATGGGGTAGGCCATAAAGCAGGTGTGGACCGAAGAGCAGCGTGGGAACGCCATGACGAGCGGCAACCCGTTGGCGGCAATCGGAGACCGTCCCAGCATGCCGCGCAGGCGCACGGCAAACGACTCCGCCACCACAAACTCGGCAGGCGTCCAACCCAGTCTGTTGAGCGCCCGCGCGTAGGCAATGTAGGATGAGGCCGCGGTCACATAACCACCCCCGGACGCCACGGATCGACCGTCACTGCGCGCTCGTGCGACAACTTTGCCGGTGCCCCCAGCGAAACGCCGGCGATGCTGAGCGAGCTCGGCCACGGCTCGTAGCGCATGGTACAGGTATAGGTCCTAAACGTGCCGGAGAGCGAAAGCAGACCGCCATCCGATGTCGTCGCACCCTGCTCGCTCGAGACCTCAATCTGCAAGTCATAGCCTTCCATGGCATGTTGGATCTGAGCCTGAACGGTCGCGGAGGCATCGATGGAGCTGTCATCGCCCTCCCCGCTCGGCGCCACGGCATGCGCTAGCACGATATCGGGCACCACGCGATCGAAGCGCGCGACCGCGCCGGCAAAGACCATGACGTTGTACACGATGAGCGCCAGAACCAGCAGGACGGGCGTGACCACGGCCATCTCGACCGTCGCCTGGGCGCGCTCCTCGCGCAGGCGCTTGCGGATGCTCATTACGACCCACCGCCCAGGGCACCCGCCAGCGTGGCGACATCGACGGTGAGTGGAATGGAACCGCCGCCGGGCAGCGGAATCTCCGCAAGCGTGAACACCGTGCCGCTGATGGTGCGCTCGACTTGATATTCCAGCGCCTCGCAAAGCGCCTTGGGGTCGGTCACGCCCAGCGGAATACTTCGTAGCTTGTCCTGCACTTTAGAAAGACCTGTGATGTCAGACCCGGGGCTCTTGATGACATTGGCGGTGTCAGTCAGCACCGGCTTTCGCAGGCGCAAGTCGCACGGCTCCAAGCCCAGCGCCGCCACGGACGCCGAAACGGTATCGCCGAGCCACGATGCAATGGAGCCCAGCGCGCCACTGCTCCCTCCCAGGCCATCGATCATCTCATCCATAAGCTCGTCGGCCGAGCCCTGGATATCTCCGTATCCCACAAGCAGCCGTCCCCAAACATCCATGACGCCATCGAGTACGCCGGCAACGCCACCCGAACGCTCCTCCAGCGTCGAGAAAAACCGCGAGAGAACGTTGTTCTGCGCCGTCGCGTCATCGGGCGCCAGCACCGCAGCAGAGATTGCGCCGCGATCGCCAAGCCTGACTGTCGTGTTAAACGAAGAGTTGAGCTCATCGGGGCTCGAGATGGCACCCGAAACCGCAAAGGCAACAGATCGGAAGAGCACACGTCTGAACTCCAGTCACTGACCAATCTCGTA
>CABSBK010000308.1 GCA_902475865.1 uncultured Collinsella sp. | reverse complement strand
AAAGCGGGCAGATCGCTCTGCCCGCAAAAATTCAAACAGCTGTAACTGTACCCTATATCGGGGGTTTTATCACGCTTCGCCCCAGAATCTATGAGTGTTGCGCAGGAGCTTCGCAGTTTTCTCCTCGGCCGCCGCAACGTCGGCCTCCTGTGCCTGCCAGGTCCAGTTGCCCGTGGCCACGCCCGGCACGTTCATACGTGCATCGTCGCCCAGCCCCAGCACGTCCTGCAGCGGCATCATTACGAGCGGAGCATCGCTTGCCAGGGCATCGCCCATGAGCTCGCTTGCCAATGCAATGCCACTCGGCTCGTCGCCGCCCGCAAAGGAATGCGTGCACCATCCGGCAAGCGTCGAGGTGTCGTGCGTCGAGGTGTACAGGATCTTGCCCGGTGTGGGATGAATTCCGCAGCGAACGTCGTAGTTGCTAAACTCCAGCACGTCCATGCCGGGGAAACCGCAGGTCGAAGCCATGGCGCGAACGCCAGGCGTCAGATAGCCTAGGTCCTCGGCAATAAAGTTGAGCGGACCCAGCTCGTCGTAGGCCGTCTGGAACAGGTCCTTGCCCGGTCCCGCAAGCCAGCGGCCGTCAGAACAGGCCTTGCCGGCGGGGATGCTAAAGTAGCTGTGGAAGCCCAGGAAGTGGTCCAGGCGCACGCGGTCGTAGAGTTCGAACGCGCGGCGCAGACGGTCGAGCCACCAGCGATAGCCGTTCTCCTTCATGTGATCCCAGCGGAAGGTGGGGTTGCCCCACGCCTGGCCCTCGGGTGCAAAGTTGTCGGGCGGCGCGCCCGAAATCTCAATCGCCTTACCGGTGTCGGACAGCCAGAAGTTCTCGGGCTCGCTCCACGCGTCGGCCGAATCGTCCGAGACGTACATCGGAATATCGCCGATGACCTCGATGCCCTTCTTGTGCGCATAGTTCATGAGCTCGCACCAGGCAAGGTCAAAGCGATACTGCATGTACGCCTGCAGCTCGGCCTCGTCGTGGAAGCGCTTGTCATCGATCAGGTGCTCGTTGTAGCGCGCGACATCTTCCGGCCAATCGTGGCGTGACTCGCCCTCAAAGTACTTCTTAACGGCCATGTAGACACAGTACTTCTCGAGCCAATCGGCGTTGCGATGTTTAAACGCCGTGTACAGCGGGTCGGCATCCTCGCCGCCGCGGGCCTTCCAAGTGACGAAGTCGGCAGCCAGCTCCTCATGGCTCTCGGGCAGCAGGTCGATGTTGCCTGCAAAGGCCGAGGGGCCGGCATAGGGGGAGCGGAAGAAGTCCGTCGGGTTGACGGGAAGGACCTGCCAGTAGCGCATGCCCATGGCGGCCAGGTGGTCGATAAAGCGACGCGTGGGCGCACCGATTGTGCCGGGCTTGCCGTCGTCGGTCGGCACCGAGGTGATGTGGCACACGACGCCCGCGCCATGATCGAGCGGCTCCTGCAGGCGCTTCTCAGCATGGTGATAGATGATCGAAGAGCCCAACGGGTACAGGTCGAGCGTAACCGTGCCGTTGTGAATCTCGCACTCGTGGCCGCTGATCACGTCGCTTGCGCATTCGCCGAGCGCCGGAATCGTCACGCAGTGCGAATTGCGCAGGCTGCGGTTGATGATAACCGTCGCGGCCTCGCCGTCTTTGCCCGTGCGGGTGTAGGCCAAGACGTCGTCGTTGAGCGCGAAGGCCTTGATCTCGCCGTCGACCATAAACGGCAGCGCGCGGCGAACGGCAGACGCGTTCTTAACAATGGCCAGCGTATCGAAGTCGTGGAGCTGGTCCTTGGTCGGCAGGGTGCGGCGGTTGCCCGGATCGGTGAGGCCCTCCAAGCCGTATTCGTCGCCGTAATAGATCGAGGGCACACCCGGGAAGGTCATCTGCATGAGCGTCGCCAACCAAAAGCGGCTCT
>CABSBK010000307.1 GCA_902475865.1 uncultured Collinsella sp. | reverse complement strand
AGCGCTCTCTCACCTTCGCTCGCGGCCGGACTGCGCCATCATTCCGTACACCTTCACATGATTAGGATGTGATATTCAGTGGTTACGCTCGGAAAGAACATGCGCAGCGTCTCGATTGTAGGCGTAGGCTGCACCCCGTTCAAGGATTTTGAGGAGCATCCCGAGACCCAGGGCATTGGCGAGGGCGAGGCGTTTGGCTATGCGGCCCTCGAGGCAATTGCCGATGCCGGCCTTGAGCCCCGCGATATCGACTTTTTCTACCACGGTAGCGCCAATCCGTACCTTGTTGGCGATTGCATTACTCCCAACATGCAGGTTGCCGATTGGTTTGGCGTTCGTGCCAAGGGCTCCGTCCATCATTCCGAGGCTTGCTGCACGGGCTACGTCGCCCTTGAGCAGGCCGTGATGGCAGTCGCCTCCGGTGCCTACGATGTTGTCCTTACGGGCGCCTGCGATTTGGCTTCGACGCTTCCCGTTGAGCACATGCCCTCCCATATTCGTCAGGACTTTACGCTCGACGTCATGATCCCCTCGCTCGATAAGATCTATGACCGTGCTTATGGTCGCCCGCTCGACGGCGCCTTTGGCGTGTCGTTCGACAACTGGATCAACGAGTATTCGATGCAGTACGACCTTACCGCCGATCAGATCGATGACGCCCTGAACGGCCTTACCAAGAGCCTTCGCCGCGGTGCCGTCCTGAATCCCCTTGCCTGGTACGAGACCACGGTCGAGGAGGACGCGAAGGCAGCTGGGTTCGATACCGCCGACGAGTATCTCAAGAGCATGTACAACCCGCGCGTTACGCAGTACCTGCGCGTTACCGGCTTTGAGAAGAAGTGCGACGGCGCCGCCGCTGTTGTCGTAATGCCCACGGAGAAGGCAAAGGCCATGGGTGTGCCGTATGCGCCTATTGAGGTTCTGGGCACGGGTGCCTCTGCTGTCGAGGCCGGTCTGCTCCACAACGAGCACTGGGCTACCGAGCTTGCCGCCAAGCAGGTCTATGACCTTACTGACGTGAGCCCCGATGAGATCGATCTGTTCATGTGCAATGACTTCTTCCTGGCTTCCGAGATCGTTTCCGCTGAGGAGTGCGGCTATATTCCGCGCGGCGAGGCTTGGAAGTACGCGATCGATGGCCGCACCGCTTTTGACGGCGATAAGCCCATCAACCCGCACGGCGGCCGTTGCAACTTCGGTCACGCCCATGGCGCATCGGGCATCGCCGATATCGTCGAGGCCGTCAAGCAGATGCGTGGCGTCGCCGGTGCCACCCAGATGAAGAAGATCCCCGAGACGGCGTTCCTGCGCGGTTTTGGCGGTTCTCAGAACGTGCGCTGTCAGATTCTTCGTACCGTCGCCTAGGCGACCGCGGTTTTCGATTTCCCATAAGGAGTATTCTCATGCAACTCAAAGATATGGAGCCCGTGGTCAAGAAGTTCTACACGGGTCTTGAAGAGGGCATCTATTGGGCACGTCAGTGCCCCGAGTGTGGAGCCGTCGAGTTTCCGCCTCACCTTGCCTGCAATGCCTGCGGCTACCACAAGACCGATTGGGTCCAGGTTTCCGGTCACGGCCATCTGATCGATTTTACCCTGCCTGGTCCGCAGAACGACAAGCCCTACCTCAAGGAGTATGGCAAGTACGCCTACGGCGCCGTCGATATCGACGAGGGTTCTCAGTACACCTACGTCATCTACGGCATTACCAAGAAGAAGGCCCCCGAGATTCGCGCCAAGCTCATGGCGGGCGAGACCGTTGGCGTCCATGCCAAGGTTATCGACCGTCCGGGCTACAAAGAGCTTACGTTCGAGCTTGACGACTAGGTTTTCACCCCTGTAACAATTCGATTCCTCTCTTAGGCCACGGCGGGACCCATGTCTCCAGCCCGCCGTGGTCGCCCCTCT
>CABSBK010000306.1 GCA_902475865.1 uncultured Collinsella sp. | reverse complement strand
CTCGCGCATGGCCGGCGTGCAGCCTCGCCGCATTGGCCTTTCGGCTACCATCGGCGACCCCGAGCGCACGGGCGCTTTTCTCTCACAGGGAACGGGGCGCGACTGCATTATCCCCCGTTTTGAGGAACCGCGTCGCGTGTGGCGCATCTCTATGGAGCACTTCTACAACTCGGGCCCCCAGGCGCAGCAGCGGGGATTCATGGGTACAGGTCCTCAAGAGGCCGAAGTGCTTGCGTGCGAGCGCATCGATGCGGCGGCATCCGCGGCACTGCCCGCCGGCGCCCAAGACATGCGTCACAGCGGACAGCCCACACAAGAGGAGCGCCGTCAACGTCGTGAGCGGGCACAGGGCAAGGCCGCTCCCAAGGACCGCCAAGCTTCCTCGGCCCCCGAGGGCGAAGTCGACATCCCCCAAGCACCCGAACAGGCATTACTCAACCCCACCGATACAGCACCAGACAACGCCGACCCCGGTATGGGATATATCTTTGAGCACACGCGCGGCCGAAAGTGCTTGGTCTTTGCCAACTCGCGCGAGGAGGCAGAGGCCGTATGCTCCATGCTGCGTAGCTACTGCGAGAGCCGGCACGAGCCCGACCGCTTCCTTATCCATCACGGCAACCTCTCGGCATCGCTACGCGAGACGGCAGAAGAGCTCATGCGCGACGAAGAACAGGCACAGACAACCGTCACCACCTCCACGCTGGAGCTCGGCATTGATATCGGTCGCCTGGAGCGCGCGTTCCAGATCGATGCACCGTTTACCGTCAGCTCCTTTTTGCAGCGCATGGGGCGCACGGGACGCCGCGATCTTCCGCCCGAGATGCGGTTTGTCATGCGCGAGGAAGAGCCCGAGCCGCGCACGATGATGCCCGAGACCATTCCGTGGAAGCTCTTGCAGGGCATCGCGCTCGTACAACTCTATCGCGAGGAAAAGTGGGTCGAGCCGCCCGAGCTCGATCGACTCCCCTACAGCCTGCTCTACCACCAGACTATGTCGACGCTTGCCAGCACCGGAGAGCTCACGCCGGCAGAGCTTGCCCAGCGTGTGCTCACGCTCAGCTATTTCCATCGCATCTCGGCCGATGACTATCGCGTACTGCTGCGCCACCTCATCAAGATCGACCACATCCAAGTCACCGAGGGCGGCGGGCTCATCGTGGGCCTCGCGGGCGAGCGCATCATTAACAACTTTAAGTTCTACGCCGTGTTCCAGGAAAACGAGGAGTTCACCGTTCGCAGCGAGTCGGCCGAGTTGGGCACGATCGTCAATCCGCCACCGCCCGGTGAGCGCATCGCCATCGCCGGACACTGCTGGATTGTCGAGGAAGTGGACTGGAAGCGCCACACCGTCTTTGCCACGCAGGTCAAGGGCCGGGTGCCGGCCTACTTTGGCGACTGCCCCGGCGACATCAATACACACGTACTCGAGCGCATGCGCAAGGCGCTCAACGAGCACGCGACATATCCGTACCTCATGGGTAACGCACGGGCCCGCTTGGCGCAGGCTCGCCATACGGCCGAGATTTCGGGTGCGGGAACTAAACCGCTCATTAACCTGGGCGGCGACACCTGGGTGCTCTTCCCCTGGCTGGGCAGCTACGCCTTTTTGGCGCTCGAGCGCATGCTCAAGATTAAATGTGCCGCGGAGCTGGGCCTTCGCGGACTCGACCCATCACGCCCGTACTTTATGCAGTTTAAGATGAAGGCCGACGAGGAGACGTTCTTTGAGGCGCTCGCCGCCGAGGCCGAGAAGGACTTTGATCCCATCGAGCTCGTCTATCCTGGCGAGGTGCCTTATTTTGATCGCTACGACGAGTACGTTCCCGAGGAACTCGTGCGCAAGGGCTTTGCCGAAGGCGTGCTCGACACCGAAGGCATGAAGCAGCGCGTTCTCGGCTGGCGCGACCAAAC
>CABSBK010000305.1 GCA_902475865.1 uncultured Collinsella sp. | reverse complement strand
ATATTCACCGCCACGTTAAGGAGTCACCATGAAAAGCGCGGTCTTCTATGGAAAGCACGACCTCAGAGTCGAGGAATCGGCAAAGCCGGCCGTGGGCAAGCGCGACGTTCTGATCAACGTCAAAGCTTGCGGCGTCTGCGGCACCGACGTGCATATCTATGAAGGCGACAAGGGCGCGGCCGACGTTACCCCGCCCACGATCCTTGGTCATGAGTTTGCGGGCGTTGTCGAGGCCGTGGGCAGCGACGTCGCTGGCTTTAAACCGGGCGATCGCGTGTGCATCGACCCAAACCATCCCTGCGGCTGCTGCGAACCCTGCCGCGACGGAATCAACCACTACTGCGAGCATATGACCGGTTACGGCACCACCGTTAACGGCGGCTTTGCCGAGTACTGCTCCGTCGATATGCAGCAAGTCTACAAGTTGGGCGATCACACCAGCTTTGAGCAGGGTGCTATGACCGAGCCCGTCGCCTGCTGCCTGCACGGCATCGATATGTGCAACATCAAGCCCGGCAGCACAGTTGTCGTTATCGGCGGCGGCATGATCGGTCTGCTCATGATGCAGCTTGCTAAAAACGCCGGCGCCACCAAGGTTGTCTTGCTCGAGCCTGTCGAAGGCAAGCGCGAGGTTGCGCTCAAACTCGGCGCCGACCTGGCAATTGATTCCATCCACGAGGACGTCCCGGCCCGCCTGAAGCAGGAGGGCGTCGGCAACGTCGATGTCGTTATCGAGTGTGTTGGCAAGCCCGTCACCATCGAGCAGGCCATCCAGATCGCTGGCCACAAGGCTACGGTCATGATGTTCGGCCTCACCAAGCCCGATGAGACAATCACCGTCAAGCCCTTCGAGGTCTTCCAGAAGGAGCTTGTGCTTACCTCGTCCTACATCAACCCTTATACGCAGCGTCGCGCGCTCGAGCTCATCGACTCTGGCAGGCTCGACGTATCCTCGATGGTCGCCAAGGTGGCTTCCCTCGACGAACTCGGCGCCATCCTGTCAGACCCAGCTCTGCGTGCCATGGGTAAATATATAATCGACCCCAGCAAGTAAATCGATCGACACCTGCGCGAGCAGTCCTCATCCACCGCTCGCGCACTCAGCTCTAGGAGACCGTCATGGCGCGAGCCATCTTCCAAACCATTTATGACAACGTGAAGCAGTCGATTGACGACGGCACATACGCCTATCTAAGCTATCTGCCTTCGGAGACTGAACTCACGCAGCTGTTTGGCTGTTCGCGCATGACGGTCCGTCGCGCCATCTCGATGCTTGCGGCAGATGGATACGTGCTCCCCCAGCAAGGCAAAGGCATGCGCGTCATTCGCAACATCAGTGACGAGACGAATCGTGGCGGCGGCGGACTCGAGACCTTTAAGGAAATCGCAGCCAGCCGAGGCTTTGAGCTCAAAACGGTTACCACTGTCTTTGAGCTCCTCGTCTGTAACAAGGCGCTCTCCAAGATTACCGGGTTTCCTGAAGGCTGTGAGCTCACGCGTGCCAAACGCATCCGTTATGCAGACGGACAAGCCGTGTGCTCCGACGACTCCTATTACCTAAGCTCACAAGTACCGGGGCTGACACCCGAGATTGTCAACGACTCGATCTATCGTTACCTCGAAGAAGACCTTGGCATTAAGATTGCCACGGGCAAACGCGATGTAACGATTGAGCATCCCACGCCCGAGGATGCACGCGTACTCGATCTCGACGACTTTAACGCACTCGCCGTTGTACGCGGACAGACCTACAACGCCGACGGCATCCTTATGGAATACACCGAGACAAAGCAGGTTCCCAGCTTCTTTTTACTCCACGAAACGGTCACCCGCCGCAATAACGGCAGAGAGACCCATCAGAGCAGTATGAGTTAACCATCTAATAGTTGCGGTGGAATAGTTCCTAGAATGGCCAGCATA
>CABSBK010000304.1 GCA_902475865.1 uncultured Collinsella sp. | reverse complement strand
ATCATGGGGATGTCGTTGGCGCCGTCGCCAATCGCGACGGTATGGGCCATATCGACACCGCACTCAACCGCCCAATCCAGCAGCTGAATGAGCTTGGATTCCTTGGTCACAATGTCTGCCGCCAGCTTACCCGTGAGCTTGCCGTCCACGACTTCCAGACGGTTGGCCAGGCAAAAATCGATGCCCGCGGCGGCCACGATCTTGTCGGCGACCTCGTGGAAGCCACCGCTTACCACGCCGACCTTCCAGCCCTTGCTGTGCGCCGAGCGCACAAGCTCCAGCGCGCCGGGAGTAAACGTCACGCGCCCAAAGGTGCGCTCGAACACGCTTTCATCCAAGCCGGCAAGCAGCCCCACGCGCTCCTCGAGCGCCTGCTTAAAGTCGAGCTCGCCGCGCATGGCGCGCTCGGTGATCTGCGCTACCTGCTCGCCCACGCCGGCCTCCTCGCCCAACAGGTCAATGACCTCCTGGTTGATGAGCGTGGAGTCGATATCCATAACGATGAGGCGTGCGGTCATGACGGGCCTTTCCGAGTGCGGTTGTATTGGGGCACATTGTCGCACGCCGCGCGCTTGGGCGACGGCCAGGCCGCGTCAATTGTTTCGTCTCCGTCAAGTCTTTGGGCAAGAGCTACTTTTTCGCGGCACATCGACGCGGGTGCGATAAGATAGAACGCCATGCCCGGCTGCGCGGTTTACGCAGGCTGGGCAAATCTGTACGACGCCGCCCGGAACGACACGGGGCGGCACAGATCCATAAAGGAGGATCACTGGTATGAGCCAGACCCGTCCCATCGATGAGCATTCCATGCACACCCGTACCTGCGGCGAGCTTCGCTTCGAGAACGTGGGCGAAGAGGTCACCCTCACCGGTTGGGTGAGCCGTCGCCGCGACCACGGCGGCCTTATCTTCTGTGACCTTCGCGACCGCGAGGGCATCACGCAGCTCACCTTCGACCCCGAGCACTCCGACGGCGATGCCTTTAAGATCGCCGAGACCATGCGTCCCGAGTGGCCCATCAAGATTCACGGCGTCGTGCGCGCCCGTGGCGAGGAGACCACCAACACCAAACTCGCGACCGGCGAGATCGAGGTCCTGACCGACCACGCCGAGGTACTCAATACGTCCGTCACCCCGCCGTTCCAGATCGAGGACGGCATCGAGACCAGCGAGGACACCCGCCTGCGCTATCGCTATCTGGACCTCCGCCGTCCCGAGATGATGGCCAACCTCAAGCTGCGCTCCGACTTTACCTTTGCCATTCGCGAGGCGCTGCACAACCGTGAGTTCATGGAGGTCGAGACGCCCTCCCTGTTTAAGTCCACGCCCGAGGGCGCTCGCGACTTCATCGTTCCCAGCCGTATTCAGCCGGGTAACTTCTACGCCCTGCCGCAGTCCCCGCAGCTCCTGAAGCAGCTGCTCATGGTCGGTGGCGTCGAGCGCTACTACCAGGTTGCCAAGTGCTTCCGCGACGAGGACCTGCGTGC
The DNA here is from genome assembly GCA_902475865.1 of uncultured Collinsella sp. Taxonomy (GTDB): domain Bacteria; phylum Actinomycetota; class Coriobacteriia; order Coriobacteriales; family Coriobacteriaceae; genus Collinsella. The sequence goes on along the minus strand of CABSBK010000304.1, from coordinate 435 downwards.
CGACCGTCAGCCCGAGTTCACCCAGGTCGATATCGAGATGTCCTTCGTGGACCAGAACGACGTTATGAGCGCGCTCGAAGAAGTCCTGTCCGATGCCTTCGGTCGCATGGGTGTCGAGATGCCCACGCCGCTGCGTCGCATGGACTACTGGGAGGCCATGGACACCTATGGCTCCGACAAGCCCGATACCCGCTATGGCATGCACTTGGTCGACCTGACCGACATCTTCGCCAACTCCAAGTTCAAGGTCTTTGCGACCGCCGCAAACGAGGAGGGCTCTGTCGTCAAGGCCATCAACGCCAAGGGTGCCGGTGCCTGGGCACGTGCCAAGATCGATAAGCTTGCCGGCGTGGCCTCCACGTTTGGCGCAAAGGGTCTGGCTTGGATCGCCTTCCGCGAGGACGGCTCTATCAACAGCCCCATCGTCAAGTTCTT
>CABSBK010000303.1 GCA_902475865.1 uncultured Collinsella sp. | reverse complement strand
ATACGAGATTGGTCAGTGACTGGAGTTCAGACGTGTGCTCTTCCGATCTGCTATGATCGGCGGCGCGGCGCTGCTCGCCGACGGCATCCTCACCCCCGCGGTCACGGTTACCACGGCCATCGAGGGCTTGCGCACCATCGAGTGGGGCCATGCGCTTTTGGGTGACGGCCAGACCAACGTCATCATCATCACCATCATCATTATCTGCGGCCTGTTTGCCATGCAGCGCGCCGGCACCTCGTCAATCGGCAAGCTGTTCGGCCCGCTCATGACGCTGTGGTTCCTGTTCCTGGCAGGCGCCGGTCTGTTCAACATGCTCGGCAACCTGTCCATCTTGCGCGCGCTCAACCCCATCCGCGGCATCATGTTCCTGTTCTCGCCCATCAACCACTCGGGCATCATGGTGCTCGGCTTTGTCTTCCTGTCGACAACCGGTGCCGAGGCGCTCTACTCGGACATGGGTCATGTGGGCAAGGCCAACATCTATGCATCCTGGCCGTTTGTTAAGGCGGCCCTTATCCTCAACTATCTGGGTCAGGGCGCTTGGCTGCTCGCCAATAACTCCAACCCCCAGATGCTCGCGATGGATATCGTCAACCCGTTCTATATGATGCTTCCCGAGCCCCTGCGCCCCTTTGCCATCGTGCTTTCGGCCGTGGCGGCCATCATCGCCTCGCAGGCGCTCATCACCGGCTCGTTCTCGCTGGTATCCGAGGCAACGCGCCTCAACCTTATGCCGCACCTGCGCATCCACTACCCTAGCGACACCAAGGGTCAGCTCTATATCCCACTCGTCAACAACATCATGTGGGTCGGCTGTATCTTCATCGTGCTGCTGTTCCAGAACTCCGAGCGCATGGAGAGCGCCTATGGCCTCGCCATTACCGTGACCATGCTCATGACCACGACGCTTTTGACGAGCTACATCGCCGGCATCCTCAAGCACAAGCTGGGCGCCTGCGTCTTCGCCCTGCTCTTTGGTGCCATTGAGCTGTGCTTCTTCGCTTCGTGCCTCACCATGTTCTTTGACGGCGGCTACGTCATGATCTTCCTGGCCGCATTGCTGTTCGGCCTTATGTACGTGTGGCGCCGCGGCACCGCCATCGAGCGCACGCAGACGATACTGCTGCCCGTCTCCAAGTACATCGACCAGCTCAATCGCCTGCGCAATGACGAGACCTACCCCGTGCTCGCCGACAATCTGGTGTTCCTTACCAACAGCCCCGACCCGCTCACGCTCGACCGCGACGTGCTCTACTCCATCTTGGATAAGCATCCCAAGCGCGCCAAGGCATATTGGTTCATCAACGTACACGTTACCGACGAGCCCTATACGCACGAGTATTCCGTTGAGACCTTTGGCACAGACTTCCTGTTCCGCGTGCGCTTGGACCTGGGCTTTAAGGTCAACCAGCGCATCAACGCCTACCTGCGCCAAATCGTTGGCGACCTGATGGCATCGGGTGAGTTGCCGCCGCAACATCACACCTATTCCATCTACGAGACACGCGGCAACGTGGGCGACTTCCGTTTTTGCATGCTGCGCAAGATGCTTGCTCCCGAGACGGACATCAACCGCAACGACCATCGCGTCATGGCCATCAAGTACGCCGTCCGCCGCGCCTGCGGAAGCCCGGCACGTTGGTACGGTCTCGAGAACTCGGCCATCATCATCGAGTACGTGCCGCTGTTTGCCCGCATGCGCCCGGCCGTTAAGCTCGTGCGTACCCAGGTGCCGCTCGAGGTTCAGATCGAAGAAGCCGAGGAAATGGAAGTCGATATCTTCTCGGACGACTTGGTCAACGGCAACGAGGCCGGTAGGGACATGAACGTCGATCCCACCGAGCTGCTCGAGAGCGTCGCCGATACGCCCGAACAGCAACAGCTCGACGGCCTCGAGAACGAACAACTCAACGACACCAACTTCTAGCGACGTCACAAAT
>CABSBK010000302.1 GCA_902475865.1 uncultured Collinsella sp. | reverse complement strand
TAGTCGATAAAGATCGAGCGGTCGTGCACAGCGACGGCGCGGATGACCGGATCCTCGGGCAGATAGGTCTGGATGATGACCTCGCCGGGGCGATCGCCGCGGCCGGCGCGGCCCGCAACCTGCTCCAGCAGATCGTAGGCGCGCTCCCCCGCTCTAAAATCGGGCAGCTTTAACGCAAAATCGGCATTGACCACGCCCACAAGCGTGACCTCGGGAAAGTCGAGGCCCTTGGCGATCATCTGGGTGCCCAGTAGCACCGCGCAATCGGCGGCATCGAACTGCTCGAGCAACTTCTTATGCGCGTCCTTGCCACGCGTGGAATCGGCATCCATGCGAATGATGGCTACATCCTCGGGCAGCATCTGGTGCAGCGCATCCTCGATCTGCTGCGTGCCCAGACCCATTTTTGCCAGGTAACGGCTGCCGCACTTGGGGCAGCGACTCGTGGGCGCGGGATAGGGCTGCACGCGCCAGGACGAACCACAGGTGTGGCACTGCAGCGTATGGGTGCGCTCGTGGTACGTAAGCGCCGTAGAGCAGTGGTTGCAGGTAGGGACGCAACCGCACTCGCGGCACATCAAAAACGGCGCAAAACCGCGACGGTTATGCAACAGCACAGCCTTCTCTCGCCGCTCCACAACGCGCTCCAGGCCTTCCATCAGCGGTTTTGAGAACATTGAGCGGCTACCGTGCGAGAACTCGCGACGTAGGTCGGCAATGCGGACCGTAGGCAGGACCGCGTGACCCGGGCGTTCAGGCATCTCGACGCGCGTCCACGTGACGCCGCCGTACGTGCCGCGGTGGCAGCGGTCGAGCGCTTCGGCAGAAGGCGTAGCCGAGCCCAGCACGAGTGGGCAGCGATAGCGGCGCGCCATCTCGGCCGCCACCTCGCGCGCATGGTAGCGCGGACTGGAGCCCTGTTTGTAGCTGGTCTCGTGCTCCTCGTCGATGATGATGAGGCCCAGGTCGCTGAGCGGGCAAAAGAGCGCCGAACGGGCTCCCACGACCACGCGCGCGGCACCACTGGCGACCATATCCCACTGGTCCAGACGCTCGCCGGCCGAAAGGCGCGAGTGGAAGACCGCGACCGTCTCACCGAAGCGCGAGCGGAAGCGGCCGACGGTCTGGGCCGTCAGCGAGATCTCGGGCACGAGCACGCAGGCCGAGCGACCGGCCGCGAGCACACGCTCGATAGCGGAGAGGTAGACCTCGGTTTTGCCGGATCCGGTGACGCCATCGACAAGGACCACGTCGCCGTGGGCGTCAAGGCGGGCGCGTTCAATCTGCGCGAGCGCCTGCTGCTGGCCGTCCGTGAGCGCGACCGGCGCCTTGCCGCTTGCCGAGGACAACGTGGTCTGCTCGCTGCAGCCACGCCAGGCGCGGCGCTCCTCCACCACCACGACGCCGCGTTTTTCGAGCGCCTTGATGGTCGCCGACATGCTGTTGTAAAGCAGGTTGAGATCGCGCGTCGTGACAGGGCCGCACTGGAGCGCCTCGATGAGCTGGCGCTGACGAACGGCGGTCTTGGGCGGCGTATAGTCGAAGCCCTCGGGAGTGAGCATGACCCAGCGGTTTTGAATAGGCTTGACGGCGGGACGCTCGACCGTCCACGCCCCGTCATCACCCTTCACGACCCGAGGGCTGCCACCCGGAGGTAAGAACAGGCGCAGGCATTCGGAAAGCGTCGCGACATATTCGCGGCTCATCCAGCGCGCAATGCGGGCGGCCTCGGCGCCAAAGAGCGTTGTTGCCTTGCAGGTCAGCCAGCTCGCGCGCGATGTCGACGATATAGCCCGCGGCCGCACGGTTGCCAAAATGGACCAGGACGGTGGACCCGACCTGGGCCTCGTTGGCGAGGGACTGCGGAATGCCGTAGGCAAACGGCTCGGACAGCGCACGGGTGGGAATGTCGAGGACCACGCTCGCGTAGGCGGTAATGGGCTCCGGCGCAGGCT
>CABSBK010000301.1 GCA_902475865.1 uncultured Collinsella sp. | reverse complement strand
CCGTCAGGCAAACCAGGCGGTAAGCCCGGTTTTCATGAGCGTTCTTAAAACGGTTTGCATCATCGCGGCTGTCTTCATGACGATCGGTGTCGCCCGCGTGGCACTTGCCGGTGTCACGGCCCAGGTGCTCAACGGCAACGCAGAGCTTGCCAGCACGCTCGAGAAGGCGACCGACGAGAGTTCTAACCTTGAGGTCATGCATTCGGTCTATGGTGCCGACACACGTATTCGCGATCTTGCGGGCGCCTATGGCATGGTGGAGCCCAGCGAGAGCGTTACGCTTGACTTTTCGCAGGATGCAGCCGCGGGCGCTAGCTCGACTGCGGCCGCTCAGTAAATAAGACGGTAGCTGAGTATGACAAATGACTATCGCCGCGGTTCCGACGGGGACCACGGGTCTGGACGTCCCTCCTCGCGGGGACGTTCTGGTTATCAAGGAACGGGTCGGCCATCTTACAACGCGGGGCCGTCCTATGGCAACGACCCTGCGTCGCGTCTTCGTGGTTCGGGCGGACCTCGGGTGCGCAATACGGGCGCGCGCAAGGGGTCGTCGTCTGAATGGGTTACGGGAACGCCGCTGCCTCGCCGCGATGTCGTTATGGGCTGTATCGGGGTTGGCCTTGCCGCGGGCGTCTTCCGTCTTGCCGAATACCAGATCGTGAATGCTGACAAGCTGCGCGAGCGCGCGGACGCGCGTCGTCTGCTTTCACAGACGCTCTATGCCAAACGTGGCACTATCTACGACCGCAACGGCAACGTGCTGACGTCGTCAGTCGAATGCCGCAATGTCGCCGTGAACCCTCAGCTTGTCGAGGACGTCGACAAGACGGTCTCGGCGCTGGTCAAGGCCACCGGTATCGATAAAAAGACCTGTCGCAAGCTGGTACTGTCTGATGGTTCCTGGGTGTATATCAAGCGCCAGGTCGACGAGGATGACGCTGCCGCCCTGGAAAAGAAGAATCTACCCGGCGTGCTCTTTGAGCAGGCGATGAAGCGGGTTTACCCGTATGGAAACCTGGCTTCTCAGGTGCTGGGCGTCGTGAACGTGGACAACGCTGGCCTGACTGGACTCGAAAAACAATACGATGAGCTTCTGACCGGAACGAATGGCTCTCTTGTGCGCGAGCGCGCAAGAGATGGCGGCTACATCGCGGGCGGTGCCTATAAAAAGGTTGCCGCGATTGATGGCGTGGATATCGTGACGACGATCGACGTCAACATTCAGCGCGCCGCGGAAGATGCCTTGGCCGAGGCGGTCGAGAAGACGAAGGCCAAAAACGGGTCGGCCCTGGTGACCGACCCGACGACTGGAGAGATCCTGGCCGCCTGCTCGTATCCGACCTACGACCAGACCAATTTGGAAAACGCCAAGACCGAGGACATGAACCTTCGTCTGGTGACGGATGCCTACGAGCCCGGCTCGGTCTTTAAGACGCTGGTTGCGGGCGCCGGATTTGATTTGGGCGTTGTGCGCCCGAGCACATCGTTTGAGGTTCCCGCGAGTATCAAGGTGGGCGACGATACCGTTACCGATGCCGACAAGCGTGACTACACCATGACAATGGACGTACGCGAGATGATGCGCCGTTCGTCCAATGTCGGTTTTGTCCTGGTGGGGCGCAAGATCGGTGCCGATGATTTTGCCACCTATGTGGACAAGTGGGGTATCGGTCATAGCTCCGGTGTCGATTTTCCGGGTGAGAGTCTGGGCATCGTCAAGGAGCGCGACCAGTACGACGGCGCCACGCTGGGCTCGATGAGCTTTGGCCAGGCGCTGTCCGTCTCGCCGATTGAGGTCGCACGTGCCGTGGGCGGCATCGCGAACGGCGGCGTGATGATGACTCCGCACTTCTATAAGTCGAGCAAGGGCGATGAAAAGGATTGGGGCGAGGGGGATCGCGCGATTTCCGAGGAGGCCGCCTCGCAGGTGACATCGTGTATGCAGACGGTCGTTGCCGAGGG
>CABSBK010000300.1 GCA_902475865.1 uncultured Collinsella sp. | reverse complement strand
CGTATCGAGTGCGGCGACCTTCTCCTGATACTGGGTGGCGAAATCTTCGACGATCTTATTCATGGACTTGCAGGTGATGGTAACCTCGGCGGTCGCAGTGCCCTTGTCCTCATCGACCGTCACATCGCCGATCTTGTAATCAAAGCCCTCGAGATAGCTCTTGGCATACTCCTTGGGATCGATACCCAGCTGCTCAAACTCGTCGCCCGAAGCCTTTTCCAGACCGGAGAGGAAGTCATCTCCGCCGTTCTTGATCTCGTCAAACTGGCTCGTAAGGTCGTTGGTGATGAGCTCCTCCACCGAAGGCCCTCCGCAGCCGGAAAGCAAAACCACGCACGTGACCAGGGCAGCCATCAGGGGCGCAAGCAGCAGCTTCTTTTTCATGACATTCCTCCAAACAAGCGGCGCCGCGTTCCCTGCGCAGCGCACGTCGTAACAGCAAGTCCATATTAGCGGCCCGGCCCAACCCCCTGCGTCGCAAAAGCGCAGGCGGCTCAATTTGACGGACGAATGGCCCGTAAAGCAAGCCCCTTGCAATAAAATGCACCTGTTTAGCCTATTAAAAAAGGGTGGCCGGACAACCCGACCACCCTTGCGCATCTTCTGGATGCCGCAGACTACTTGCGGACGACCTTAACGATGGCGTCACCGGCGGCGACGGCAGACTCGGCCTCGACGGCGAGCTCGACGTCAGCGAACTCGGCGGTGTTGGACACGGCCACGACGACGCAGTCCTTGTAACCGGCAGCAGCGATCTTGGTGCGGTCGATCTTGAGGATGGGCTGGCCGGCCTTCACGACGTCGTCAGCCTTGACGAAGCCCTCGAAGCCGTCGCCGTTCATGTTGACGGTATCGACGCCAACGTGCACCAGAACCTCGATGCCGCTATCGGACTGCAGGCCCACGGCGTGACCCATGGTGACGGTCACCTTGCCATCGCAGGGAGCGTAGACCAGGTCGTCCTCGGGCCACACAGCGCAGCCCTTGCCCAGAACCTCGCCACCAAAGACGGGATCGGGCACGTCGGCCATCTTGATGACCTTGCCCTTGACAGGCGAGCACAGCACGTCGGCGCCAGCAGAAGCAGAGATGGAGGCCGGAGCAGCAGCTGCCGCGGGCTCAGCCTTCTTCTTAAACATGTCAAACAGACCCATATGTTTTCTCCTCTTGATTAAGCGCAACGTTATGCGCATGCCTATGGTGATTATAGTGCCAAATGATCAAATTGCTAAGGTGAGGGCTCGAATCGCAAGCCCTTCCAAGCCCTTCCCAAAACCTTTTCCCCAGTGGCACTCATATTGTCGATTAATCCAGACCCTCGGTGCCGTTGGACTTGATGATCTTCTGGTATGCGAAGAAGCTGTCCTTGCGGCGGCGCTCGTAGGTACCGGTGCCGTCGTCGTACTTATCGACGTGGATGAAGCCGTAGCGCTTGCGCATCTCGCCAGTGCCGGCGGAAACCAGGTCGATGGGACCCCACCAGGTGTAGGCAATCAGGTCAACGCCATCGGCAATGGCCTCGCCCATGGCCTTGATGTGGCTCTGCAAGTAGGCGATGCGATACGGGTCGTGGATGGAGCCGTCCTCCTCGACCTCGTCGTAGGCGCCCATGCCGTTCTCGACCACCATCAGCGGAATCTCGTAGCGGGCGTAAATCTCGTTGAGGGCGATGCGCAGGCCCAGCGGATCGATCTGCCAGCCCCAGTCGGTGGACTCCAGATAGGGGTTCTTGCCGCCAAAGGTCATGTTGCCCTCGGTCATCTCGTGGTCCTTGTGGGTGCCCACGGTGCCGGACATGTAGTAGCTAAAGGTGTAGAAATCAACCTTGCCGTCGGCGATATCCTGCAGGTCGCCGTCCTCCATCACGAGCTCGACATCGTTCTCGGCCCAGAAGCGCTTGGCATAGAACGGGTACTTGCCGCGCACCTGCACGTCGGAGCAGTACCAGTTCATGGTATTCATCTCCTGC
>CABSBK010000299.1 GCA_902475865.1 uncultured Collinsella sp. | reverse complement strand
CACGGCCGCTGGCCACAAACTGGTGATGCAGCGCCTGCATACGAGCCTGCGGCGTGGTGTGGACCGCCGACGCCGGACCCTCAAAGCCCTGAATCATGCTGGTCTCAAAGAGGTTGCCCATGTTCTGGGTACCGCAGTTGATCTCGTTGAAGGTGAGCCAGAACTTGACCTTGTCCTGATAGCGGTCGAAGACGGTCTGGCAGTACTTCTCAAAGAAGCCGATGAGCTCGCGGCTCGCCCAGCCGTTGTATTTCTCGACCAGGTGATAGGGCATCTCGTAGTGCGAGAGGGTCACGAGCGGCTCGATATTGTGAGCGCGCAGGCAGTCGAAGACGCGGTCGTAGAAGGCGAGGCCGGCCTCGTTGGGCTCGGCGTCGTCGCCGTTGGGGAAGATACGGCTCCAAGAGATGGACATGCGGAACATGTTGAAGCCCATCTCGGCAAACAGCGCGATGTCCTCCTCGTAGTGATGGTAGAAATCGATACCGTCATGATTGGGGTAGAAGCGGTTGGGGTCGATGTCGATCGTAATCTGGCGCGGCTCCTTGTAGCTGCCGCCCAGGAAGTGGTCGTCGACGGAAGGGCCGCGGCCGTCCACGTTCCAAGCACCCTCAAACTGGTTGGCGGCGGTGGCGCCACCCCAATAGAAACCCTCGGGGAACTTGATGTTTCCCGGTAGTGCTCGTGGGATGAGTATCTCCTTTGCATCGCGGGTCGATAAGCCGAGTATCGCCCACGCGCGGGACGCGCGGCTCCTAGTGCTCTAAACCCGACACTTCTTTTCGTTCTCGAGTCCTGCCACCACCCCGCCCCTGACACTTCCTGATACCTGCCAAAAAGGGACAGGTTTATTTTGGTCGGTTTTATCTGGGCAAACGCTGGCGATACGCCGCCGGCGTGCAGCCATAGCGCTCGGCAAACTTTTTGTAGAAGAAGCTCATGTTGGCGTAGCCGACCTCACGCGCCGCGGTTTCGGCAGTGGCACCGGCGTCAAGCAGTGTTGCCGCGCGTATCAGGCGGCCCTCCTGCACGAGCTGCATAAACGTGCGGCCCGTCTGCCGTTTGAGCAGCGCGCTTGCGTAGTTGGGACTCAGATGCAGGTGGCGAGCTACGTCCTCGAGCGTACAATCGCAGTCATGGCGCTCGATGTAGCCCACGGCAGCCGCGACCTGCGCCGAAGGCAGCGTGGGCAAGTCCGCCTGCAACAGCGATGTCTCATAGCTTTGCATCAGCTCAACCAACAGCAACTCAAACAGCCTCGACACGATCTGGGGACTCGCCGCCGTCGGCTCCAGGAGCTCGCACAGCATCTCCTGCATGTATCGGCGCACGCGGCGGCTGTTGCCCGTGCGGAAATGCACATGACCGCGGTGGTCGGTTTCGTCATTGAGGGCATTAATGCGGAACTGCGAGACGGTGCTTGACGGCGACAGGCTCTGCTCTAGGCTGCGGTGCAACATCGGCTGCGAGATGACGATGCTCAGCATAATGTCATGCTCGCCGAGCTCGCCCACGGCATGTGGACAGGCCGCGTCAAGCAAGAGCACCTCGTTTTGGGCAAGCGTGAGCTGTGCGCCGTTGACGACCTGCGGCGCATGACCGCGATAGACATAGCTGATTTCGACATAATTGTGCACATGCTCCGGTACAGGGTTGAAGCGCGAGTTACGCACGATTGATAGGCCCTCGGGCATGCCTTCTTGGTGCAAGGCTCGCGTCTGGTCACCGATTTTATGGATATGTTTTTCACTGATATTCTGCTGATGACCCGAGCTGAACGCATCATTCCAGTCATAGCGGGCGCCCGCGCAGTAAGCGCGCTCGCTATCGGTCAGCTCGAGCAGAAGATTGTCCAAACGTGCGATATCCATAGCGCCACCATCGTTGATTTAGTCATATTCTGCCGTGGTTTTGATATTAGCAGGGCAGCTCGGACAACGTACCCTGAACTCCCAAGGGTTTAGAAGGC
>CABSBK010000298.1 GCA_902475865.1 uncultured Collinsella sp. | reverse complement strand
ACCGCTCCGTTGATGGGCAGGAAATTGAGATAGCTCGGCTCGAAGGCGTCCTCGGGGGTACGCGGCAGCACGCCCTCGACGGGGTCAATCGTGCTGGCCTCCTCTTCGGTCATATATACCGAAGTCGCAGGCATGATCACCTTGTGGATCTTGAGCTTGCGACCCTTGGCATCCGTGGACTCGGAGAGCGTCTTGTACGCCTCCTGGCACTCCTTGTAGAACTTATGGTTGGGATCATCGGTCCACATGCAGCAGACCTCGCCGGGCGCACTAAAGCATGCGACGTCGTCCACATGACCGTTCGTTTCGTACGGATCGATACCGTCCTTGATCCAGATAACCTTTTCGATACCGAGATACTCAGAGAGCTTCTCCTCAATCTGCTCCTTGGTGTACTGCGGGTTGCGGTCCTCGTTGAGCAGACACATCTCGGTGGTCACGACGGTGCCTTGACCATCACAGTTGAACGAGCCGCCCTCGAGGATGTAGTCCTCGGGACGATAACGGTTAACCTGCTCAAGCTGTGCCACCTGCAGGCCAATGGAAGCATCCTTGTCCCACGGGAAGTACAAACCGTCAATGAAACCGCCGTAAGCATTAAAGTGGAAGTGCGAAAGGGCCACCTCCCCATTGTCATTAACGAGGAACGCCGGGCCGGGGTCGCGAATCCAGCTGTCGTTGTACTCCATGTGGATAACGCGCACGTTCTCAACACCGTCGAAGATCTCGCACACCGCGGGGAAGTCTTCGGTGTTGACGCCTACCGTGATGGGCTGAAAGCGTGCAACGGTCTTAATGATCTCGGTGAAGACCTTCTGCGCCGGCTTGGCGCCGCAGCGCCACACGTCGGAGCGGTGCGGCCACAGAATCCAGGTGCGCTCCTGCTCCTCATACTCGCCGGGCATATAGAACCCGTCCTTCTTAGGCGTGGATTCACTCTCGTAGATGGTCTTCATTTCAAGCTCCTTGATCTCGGTGCTTTTGCTTGACGAGACCATGATGCGGCCGCACCGAGATGTTCTCAATAGTCCCTCGAGCCCCTTTCAGCGACCAACGGTATACCATTCGCTGACCTAAAGTTCTATTCAGGCCGAGAACATGACATACTGGGTTCCACAATGGAAAGGACGCCCTATGCCCCCATGCAATAAACAGCAGACTATTGAGTTGGACAGTACGACCTGGACTGCTCTCAACGAGCTCGCGCTTGCAATCCACGCATCACACGGTGTCGATAAGCTGCAAAAGGAGACCCTCGAGGGAACGACAGGGCTCGTGCCCCATCGGATCGCCATGTTCGACCTGATCGAGGCGGCAGGCAGTGACGCCCCACGCTACGTCCACCCCGCAAGCAGCGGAATGGACGACCGCGCGCTGAGCGACTACTACAACCGCTACGCCGCGATGGACTATACAACATGGAGCTTTGACCTACATAAGGTCGGCGTCTACCGCGACCTCGACCTCGTGGACGTCGAGCGACGCGATGCCACGCCCATCTATCGCAAATGGATGGAACCGCAGGGCGTCTACTTTGGCTGTACGGCCACGCTCGCGCACAACGACAGCCCGCTAGGAAGCATCACCCTGTTTCGCGAACGCACGGCCGGAGACTTCACCGACACCGAGCTCGCAATCCTGCTCGAAATCGCTCGGCACGCGAGCCTCGCGCTCGCCAACCTCTATCCTCGGGGCATTAAACTCACCCAGACCGAAGACACAGACCAGCTGAATGCTTTCATTACAGAACATAATATCCAACCGCGCGAAGCCGAAGTCATGCAGCTCATGCTCGACGGCAAAACGAACAAACAGATGGCAAACGAGCTATTCATAAGCGAGTCAACCGTCAAGAAGCACGTCAACGCCATCTATCGCAAGCTCGGCGTCAGCAACCGTCTGGGCCTTATGACTGCCACGCAAAACATCCCACGATAAAAAAGGGCGCCCTCCATACGGAGAACGCCCTTTGATTTCGCC
>CABSBK010000297.1 GCA_902475865.1 uncultured Collinsella sp. | reverse complement strand
ATGCCCGACGATTGAAAGGCAGATTGCCGCTTAGGGGCGTTTGCAGCGTCGACTGGTTACGCGGTTTGGTAAAACCGCGTAACTAGCACACCTGCGTTTTGCCGATCATGATGTTGAGGATCTCGACGTCGGTGTCCTTCATGCCCACACGGCCCACGTAGCCCATGCTGGCGATTGTCTGCTCAACGGTATCTTGGATCAGGCCCTCGCCGGCACGGAAGCCGCGGCCCTGCATGGCCATATCGTGGCCCAGAATCGCCGCATCGACGGCGGCGGAAATCTTGGCGGCGCAGCTCGCCTTGGCGCCATCGCACACGATGCCGCCAACGTTGCCGAGCGTGTTCGAGACCGTCGCGCCAATCTGCTCGCGCGTGCCACCGCACAGCCAGGTAATCGCGGCACCGGCACCGCATGCGGCGCAAATAGCACCGCAAAACGCCGAGAGCGCACCGATATAGCTCTTGATATGCACGGCGATAAGATCGGAGAGCATCACGGCGCGCGCCAGACGCTCGTGGTCGCAGCGCAGGTACTCGGCATACTCCATAACGGGCAGTGCACAGGTAATGCCCTGATTGCCCGAGCCGCACACAATGGCGACCGGCAGCGCGCAGCCGTTCATACGGGCGTCGGACCCGGCGGCCGCACGGGCGCGGGCACGGCAGGCGACGTCATCGGCACGAGCACCCAGCAGCGTACGACCCACCTCGGCGCCCCAAGCGTGCGCAAGGCCCTCGGCACTGATTGCGCCGTTCAGCTCGATCTGACGCTCAACGGCAGTGCGGGCGTCCTCAATGTCACCGTCCTCGATAAAGTCGATGATGGACTCAATCGACATGGGCGTGTCGGCCTTATCTGCCGCACGCTCGGCCACCACGCGCTCGGCGCAGGCGGCACACTCCCCCGCCGACTTGCCGCATACCGGAATACCGTCGAGCGTATGGCACGTGACATTAGTGTGGTGATCGGTAATCTCGACGACCGCGGTATGGCCCCCGGCCGTGGCAGTCACCTTAATGTAGAGGTTGGGCACACCCTCGACAAGCGACACATCGCAGTAGCCGGCGTCGGCGAGGAGCTCGGCCACGCGAGCGCGGTCTTCATCGTTAACGCTCTCGAGCACCTCGAGTGCGCTCTTAGCGTCGCCGCCCACGGCACCCAGCACGGCCGCGGCCTCAATACCGTGCATACCGCCCGAGTTGGGCACGGTCACGCTCTTGACGTTCTTGATGATGTTGCCCGAGCAGGCAACATCCATATGATCGGGTTCGCAACCGAGCGTCTGGCTCGCCAGCGCCGCTGCATAGGCAACGGCAATGGGCTCGGTGCAGCCGAGTGCACAGACAAGCTCGCGGTTCAAAACATCGCAAAACGCGGCATCACGAAGGGAATCGGTGGGCATAGGTATCTCCTGCTTGCATAACGGGCTGGGCTCTCAAAAAAGTTAGCTCCTTTATTTGATAACAATGCATCAAAAACCGCAACCTTCGTTCCGGCGGACGGCGCTCAACCGCAAACTGGCGGAATTATTCATGGGAAACCGGTCTTGTTGCAAGCTAAAGCGTTTGACCAAAAAACGCCCGAGCGTTTACACAAAAGTCGCGCTATCATGCAGTCGAACGCGGTAAAACCTTTAGCAATCTCGCCGCACAGACCAGAGAGGAACCATCTATGAAGATCGGTATCGGTAACGACCACGCCGCCGTCGAGCTCAAGAACATCATCTCCGAGCACTTGAAGGAGCGCGGCTGCGAGGTCGTGAACTTTGGCACCGACACCTCCGAGAGCTTTGACTACCCCATCGCCGGCTACAAGGTGGGTAAGGCCGTTGCCAACGGCGACGTCGACCTGGGCATCCTCATCTGTGGCACCGGTGTCGGAATTAGCCTGGCTGCCAACAAGGTCGACGTCGGCCTCTACATGAGCTTCCGCCACTACGGCAACCACGCCATGCGTGACGTCGGCCAGGGCTTCGGTCTTGA
>CABSBK010000296.1 GCA_902475865.1 uncultured Collinsella sp. | reverse complement strand
ATCGAACATCTCGTCCTTTAGACCCTCGGGCAGCAGATTGCGCTCGGCAATCTCGTGCTCAAGCGGCACGCGCAGACGAGCCATAAAGTCGTCGAGCGGAATGTTTTCAATCAACTGGCGGTTAAGCACCAGGTTGTTGCACAGTGCCTCGTTAACGGTCTTGAAAAAGGACGCCGCAGCGCCAAGTGCGCGCTCGTTGGTGTCGCCACCCATGGAGGAAAGCGTCTTCTCGACCGAATCGACAATCATCTCGACCACATCGACGGCAATGGCGTCGAGCAAGCCGTCGACCGTGCCAAAGTGCACGTAGAAGGTCTTACGGTCGACATTTGCCTCACGCGCGATGGCGCTCACCGTAATATCGGCCAGGGGCTTTTCCATGAGCAGTCGCTCAAACGCCGAAAGAATCGCATTGCGACTACGGACGATACGACGGTCAAGGCGCGATTTAGTGGTAGCCATAGACGTGTCCCCTTCATATCAACTGCCCACCTGTAAGTCCTCTACATGTGGGAGATAATCAACGTAAGAGGATTATCCTACATCTCACATCGCAATGACGGGCGTCATCAAGAACGCACGACTCGACCACTGAGTCCTAGGGCCGCTTCTTTTTATTGAGCGCCGCCGGGGAAACGCGGATACCGTCGCCGGTCTGACGAACGTAGGTCTTGCGAGCCGGCTTAGAGGCCACAGCAGCCCTTTGAGCACGCTGTTTGGGGTCTACGGTAACCTGGGCGCAGAGGGCGCCTGAGGCGTGCGTCCGAACTTTCGCATCACACGGTCCCAGCGCGCATGAATGCTCTCGTTATGGGCACTCTTAAGGCCCAGCAGCGGGGCGGCCAAAATGGTCGGCGCGATAAAGGTGATCAGACGCCACAGCAGATAACCGGCAGTCGAGGCCGTCCCAAAAAAGTGACCTAAAAACAGTGCGAAGCCGCCCTCGGCGCCGCCGGTGCCGCCGGGCAGCGGAACGGCGGAGCTCAGCAGCTGGACAAAGGCACTTGCAGCCATGACCGAGAAAAAGTCGACTTCGTGGTGGCCAAAGGAGAGCATCAAAAAAAACGGAACCAGGTAGAAAAACGCCAGCTGCAGCATAGTGATAACGACCGTGAGCAACATCGACGAAAAATGACCGGCGGAGAGTTTAAATTTCTCGGAGAACGAGTAGATCTCGCCATCGACAAAGGTGCGCCAACCCTCGATCTTCGTAGCAGAGACGCCCATTCGCTCGAGCCAATTGATGATGCAATGCGCGACGCGCGTGACGGTCTTGGGCATGAGCGCGACGGCAAAGATGCCGAGCAGAATGCAGCAGTGACCGCCAAAGCTAAAGACGCACAGCAGCGTCATGTCGCCATAGCGCTCGGCGAAAAACGGCATGCGGGCAAGCAGCAGAATGGCGCCCCAGGCAACGAGGCCAAACTGGTACACGATAAAGCGCGTGAACTGCGTGGCACCGGCCTCGCCCACGTTTTGGCCCGCCTTGGTCAGGCGGTAGATCTGGGCAGGCGTGGAGCCCATCATCATGGGCGTCAGGTTGCCAAAGAAGATACCGCTCGCCTCGACCGAGATCAGGTCGCGAATGCCGACGGGCGAATTGGGATCGAGCCAAACGGCGATCGCATAGGCAACGATGCCAAAGAACAGGTACAGGAACATGCAAAAGCATGCAGCAACGAGCCACGGCGCCTGGACGCTCGACATGGCGGCCCAGAACTGACCCATCTGACCGGTCACGACCAGATAGACGATATAGCCAACCAGCACGACACCAATAAAAATGGCACCGCGACGTGCACTCTTGTTGTCATCGCCACCCGAGGCCTCAACCTCGACCTGGGGCTTAGAGGGATGCTGAGAGGACTCCTTCATGAGGATCCTTCTGACCGTCCAAATATCTTGCATATTGTACCCGCAAGGGCCACAAGCAGAACGAAAAGCTATGGGCCAAATGGGAATTGCAGATGGTTTGCTCGGAAATAAAAAACCCG
>CABSBK010000295.1 GCA_902475865.1 uncultured Collinsella sp. | reverse complement strand
CTTTTTGCCGACGGGCTTGATGGTCAGGCACAAAATGATGACGAGGCCGATAAAGAGAAGGATCTGGTTCATGGATAGTGTCCGCTCCTGGGTGGTTGGCGTGGCACGGTCAATTGTCTGTGGTTATTTGTACCCAAAGATGGTGGGTTTATGGGGTTGGATTGCGGGCGTGCGCGATATCGTCATAGACGGCTGCCGTCTTTGCCTCTGCTCGGAAACCCTTTCCAGCTTTATTGCAACGGAGTACAATGGGTAACGTTTAAGTTCAACTTGAAGTTTTAGTTGCGGCACCGGGCTTCGGCCGCAATGCAAGGAGAGGCGTACCATGGCGATCTATGTGACATCTGATGCTCACGGGCACGTGCGTGCGCTTGACGAGGCCCTGTCTAAGATCTCGTTGACGTCCGACGACACGCTGTACGTGCTGGGCGACATGATCGATCGCGGGCCCGATCCGGTCGGCGTTATTAAGCTCGTGCGCTCGCTGCCCAACGCCCACGTGCTCAAGGGTAATCACGAGCAGATCATGCTCGATGCCATCATTGGCCAGGATCCGCTCGATGCCGAGACCTGGGATATCAACGGTGGCTGGACGACGCGCGAGCAGCTCAACGACATAGAATTTGAGGCATACGAGGAGCTCGTGCGATGGATGGCCGCGCTGCCGCTCTACGCGGTGACCGAGACCGAGGAGCGCCCGTATCTGCTGGTGCATGCTGGAATCGAGATGAAGGCGGCGCGCGCGTTTTTGCTTGAGCATGGCGTCGATTGTGCCGATGGCGTTGGAGCGGTGGGTGCCGATCGCGAGCTGCTGCAGCAGATGCTCGCGGTGCAGTCGTCCGATGACCTGCTGTGGATTCGTCATGGCTATTGGGATGCGTCGACCGGGCTGCTTTCTGCCGAGGGCAAGGGCCCGGTCGTGGTGAGCGGTCACACGCCCACGGTATCGCTTGGGCGCTATTGCGAGGTCGGTGGTCTGGCGGGGCTCGATGAGGAATCGGGACGCGGGCAGATCGTGCGCTTGGGCGGCGAGGACACTGCTGGTGTGCCCGATCGCATCGACATCGACTGCGCCGCCGCCACCGGCTCCGAGTTCGGCCGCGTGGGCATCCTGCGCCTGGACGACGGGGCCGAGTTCTACGCGAACATCAACCCGGGCGAATGATGTCCCAAATTAGCTACCCCCACCGCTGCAATTAGGCACCGTATGGGTTGCGGTCGCGTTCGATGCGTTGGCGGATGTTGGCGTACTCGATTATCAGCAGCACCAGGAGTAGGGCCATGATGGCTAGGTAGCTCACCACAGCGCCCATCAGACCCAGCAGCTTAACCAGGATCACCGGCAGCACCACGCTTACGGTGAAGCAGATCAGGTAGATCTTGGTGACGTCTCCAGCGTGGCGTAGCACCGTGATGATGGCGTAGATAAAGTCGATGGCCGCGGTGACGCCGCCGGCGACGACCATCAGCAACGCCAGCGTACGGTAGCGCTCAAAGCTGAGGCCGTACATCAAGCTCATGAGGGGAATACCGGGACCTGCCATAAATGCGGCGCACACGCCGGTGATGACCACGATCAGCGCCATAACGGCAACAATAATCAGGTCAAAGCGATGACGCTTGCGAGGATTAGCCCAAATGCTCGACAAGCGCAGAAGCTGCGGTTTATAGATAAATCCAATGCTCAGCAAAATAGCCTGCGCCGGAAAGAACAGGGCATTAAAGTACAGCTGATATTTGTATGCCAGCGTGCCTTCCATCACAAACTTGGGCATGCTCTCAATTAGGTTGAACAGGAACAGTGCACCAAAGAGCGGGGCGCACTGGACAAACAGGTGGCCGACCTCGCGCAGGCTCACGCGGCGCGATTTTTCGGTCTCGAGCAGGGCGAGCGGCGCGGTGACCAGCACGAGCGAGGCAATCGCGGCGACACCCATGGCCATGGCCGCGATGGGCATGCTGCGCGTAAGGAACAGCGCCACGCTAAAGACCGCGATGACGCCGACGGAGCGTAGCGTTTGG
>CABSBK010000294.1 GCA_902475865.1 uncultured Collinsella sp. | reverse complement strand
GAGCAGGACTGTCCGAGCAGGCGACCAAAGCCCCCGGCGCGCCCGGTCAACCTCGCCGTTAGGCATTCAGCTTGACGATCGGAGCAAAGCCCTTCATAAGCTTTTTGGTCTGGCCGGTCTTTTCGAATTGAACCTCGATCATGTCTCCGGCGACCGAGATCACGGTACCCGTGCCAAAGGTCTTGTGGCTCACGGTATCGCCCGCGGCAAAGTCCTGCGATGCGCTGGCGCGATCGACCTTGCGCTCCACCGTCGGCGACACCTTAGACGACGGCTTTTTGGCTCGCGGCGCACCCGAACCAAAGGTCGAGGCAACACGGCCGGCATCGGGCGAAACCCCGCGATGGCGCTCGGTGCCATAGGTGCTGCCACCAAAGAAATCGTCGAAGCTCGATCCGCCGCGCGATCCGGAGCCGCCGGTCGAGCGCGTATGCGAGCCAAACACCTTGCCGCCGTACATATCCGAGCCCATGCCCGAGCCAAAGGTGCCGTGACGGTCGCCGCGTTTCTCCCAGCCCGTGCCTTCAAAACCGGCAGAACCGATACCGCTAAACTCGATGTCCTCAAACGGAATCTCGTTGAGGAAGCGCGAGCGCGGGTTGGCAGAGGTCGAGCCGTAGGTGCGACGCGTGGCAGCATAAGTCAAGAACAGGCGTTTACGGGCGCGCGTGATGGCAACGTAGGCCAGGCGACGCTCCTCCTCGAGCTTGCCCGGGTCATCGCTGCCGCCAAAGTCGTGCACGTGCGGGAAGATGCCCTCCTCCATGCCGGCCACGAACACCGCCGGGAACTCCAGGCCCTTGGCGGAGTGGATGGTCATCATAGTGATGGCATGCGTCTCGCCTGCCAGGGAATCCAAGTCGGAACGCAGGGCCAGCCACTCCATGAGAGCGGGCAGCGCCTTGCAGGTGAGCGGGCCGTAGGTGCGCTCAATCTCGTCGGCATGCACGGCACCCGCCGGCATCTCCGTCGGCGCGGCATACGCGTTGCCCGCGATGGCGGCAGCCAGGGCATCCTGCGGCGAGAGCGCCGGGGCGGCTAGGCTATCGAGTGGATTGGAACCTGCGGCATCGCGCGCGTCGACGAGCGCCTCAAACGAGGACGCCGGCGCGGACGGCCCCGGCTCGGGCGCAGGTGCGCTCACCACAACGGGCTCGGGCTCAGCGTCGGCGGGCACATCGGCAACACCGGCCGCGCGCAGCTCTTCCAAGCTCTCGAGCGTACCCTCGATATCCTCGCGCGTCTCCTCAAATTCGGCGGCGACGCCCAAGAATTCCTGAATGTTCTCGGCGCGACTCTCGGACTCCATGGTGCCCTCGGCGCGGAACGCCTGCAGCAGGCCCGTCTTATCGACAATCATCTCGACGACGTCCTTGAGTTCGCCGTCCATGCGGCGGCCCTCGCGCACCAGCGAGACAAAGCTCGACAGGCCATTGCGCACCTTGGCGCTAAACATGCCCGTCTCGGCTGTTGCGATCTCGCAGGCCTGGAAGAACGAGCAACGGTTGTCGCGCGCCAGCTGCTCAATCTTTTGGATCGAAGTGGAGCCGATGCCGCGGCGCGGCGTGTTGATGACGCGCTTGACGCTCATCTCGTCGGCCGGGTTCACGATCATCTTGAGGTAGGCCATGACATCACGGATCTCGGCACGGTCGAAGAATCGCGTGCCGCCCACGATCTTGTAGGGCACGCCCGCGCGCAGGAACATATCTTCGAGAATACGCGACTGGGCGTTGGTGCGGTAGAACACGGCGATGTCGTCGTAACTCGTGCCCTTGGCGTGCAGCTTCTCGATCTCGCCGGCAATCCAGCGGCCCTCGTCGCGCTCGTCGCTCGCCTGGAAGGCCTGGATCTTCTCGCCATCGCCCTCGGCCGTAAACAGGCGCTTGTCCTTGCGCTGCGAGTTGTGGCGTACCACGGCGTTGGCGGCGTTCAGGATATGACCCGTGGAACGATAGTTCTGCTCCAGCTTGACGGTCTTGCAGTTTTTAAAATCCTTCTCAAAGTCCAGGATATTGGTGATGTCGGCGCCACGCCAGC
>CABSBK010000293.1 GCA_902475865.1 uncultured Collinsella sp. | reverse complement strand
ACAGTCCGCGCGAACGAAAATGGCTCCGGGTGGGGCCATTTTCGTTCGCGGCGCTGATTTGCAAGCCGGCTTTCGCAAGGCGCGAACCTACGAAAATCGCGGCGCGGCAACGCGGGGCGATGAGCTCGGTCGGGGGATAGGGCCCGCTTCGCCCGCCGGCTCGTAAATTGTATCATCCAGTGTGGAACGAGGACGCCCGTTGCCGCGTGCGATGGGCTTGTAATAAGAGGAGAGCCATGTCGAAGCAAGCGGTCGTTGGAATCTTGGCGCATGTCGATGCCGGCAAGACCACGTTGGCCGAGGCCATGCTGTTCAACGCGGGTCGCATTCGCAAGCGCGGCCGCGTGGACGATGGCGATTCGCATCTGGATACGAACACGATCGAGCGCGAGCGCGGCATCACAATCTTCTCGTCGCAGGCCGTGCTCGACCACGGCGATACCCACGTCATGCTTGTGGATGCGCCCGGCCACGTCGATTTTTCGGCCGAGGCGGAGCGCACGCTGCGCGCGCTCGACTATGCGATTTTGGTTGTGGGCGCCAACGACGGGGTGCAGTGGCACACCGAAACCTTGTGGCGCCTGCTTGCACGTTATGACATCCCGACGTTTATCTTTATCAACAAGATCGATTTGGAGAATCCCGGCCGCGATGTTTTGCTGGCACAACTTGGGCAACGTCTTTCCGAGGGCTGCCTGGATGCTAACGAACTGTTGGCGGGTGGTGCCGTTCAGGAGGACGCTGCTGCGTTGGACGAGGCGGCGCTCGAGGAGTTTCTTGAGGTGGGTGAGCTTTCCGTCGCAACGCTGTCGCGCATGGTTGCCGAGCGCAAATTGTTTCCCTGCTTTGCGGGCTCGGCGCTCAAGGACCAAGGCGTGGACGAGCTGCTGGATGGCATATGTGCGCTGATGCGCGAGCGAACATGGCCCCAGGAGTTCGCCGCGCGTGTCTACCGCGTGAGTCGTGGAGACCGTGGCGAGCGTCTTGCCTGGGTCAAGGTGACGGGCGGTGTACTGCGTGCAAAGCAAGTTGTCGAGGGATGCTCTGGCGCCTCCACTTGGGAGCAAAAGATCGACCAGGTACGCATCTATAACGGCGAGAAGTATGAGCTTGCCCAAGAAGTTGCTGCTGGCGGTATTTGTGCCGTGACGGGTCTTGCGCACGTTCGTCCGGGGGATGCCCTGGGCGCGGAGCCCGCGGGCGATGCGCCTGTCATTGCGCCGGTCCTCACCTATACGGTGCTTCCAGGAGAACACGATGTCCATGCGGTGTTCAAAGCACTGACTGAGCTGGCGGACGAAGATCCCATGCTCGGCGTAAGCTGGAATACTCATCTGGAGCAGATTCACTTGCAGTTGATGGGCGCCGTGCAGCTCGAGGTCGTGCAGCGGGTGCTGGCCGATCGCTTCGGTCTTTCGATTGCGTTTGAGCCCGGCGGCATTCTCTATAAGGAGACTATTTCGCAGCCGGTCGAGGGCGTGGGCCACTTTGAGCCACTGCGCCACTATGCCGAGGTGCATCTGTGCCTGGAGCCGTTGCCAGCGGGTTCGGGCGTACAGTTTGGCACCGTGACCTCGACCGACGAGCTCGATCTTAACTGGCAGCGTCTGGCACTCACCAACGCTATGGAGCGTGATCACCTGGGCGTGCTGACCGGCTCGCCCATCACCGATGTGCGCATTACGCTCACAGGTGGCCGCGCGCATGCCAAACACACCGAGGGCGGCGACTTTCGCCAGGCCACGTACCGCGCGATTCGCCAGGGTTTGATGCAGGCGCGTGAGGCCGGCGCGGCCGTGTTGCTGGAGCCGTGGTACCACTTTGAGCTCGAGGTGCCGGGGGAGTGCGTGGGTCGGGCGCTCTCGGATGCCACGCGCATGGGTGCCGAGTACGAGCCGCCGACGATGGCGGGGGACCGGGCGAAGCTTGTGGGTCGCGTGCCGGCATCAGAGGTGCAGGATTACGCGCTGGAGGTGGCTGCCTACACGAGCGGTCGCGGTCATCTGTACCTGGAGTTCGCCGGCTATGCGGCTTGCAATGATGCCGAGCGCGTCATC
>CABSBK010000292.1 GCA_902475865.1 uncultured Collinsella sp. | reverse complement strand
CGTGCTGTATGCGCCCGAGATTCCGGCCAATACGGGCAATATCGGCCGTACCTGCGTGGTCACCGGCGCCCGTCTGCATCTGGTGGAGCCGCTGGGGTTTTCGCTCGACGACAAGACGGTGCGTCGTGCCGGACTGGGCTACTGGCAAAACTTGGACGTGACGACCCATGCCAGCTGGGAGGATTTCCTTGCGCGCAACGGCCTCTCCCCTGCCGACGAGCGCCTGCATCTGCTGACCAAAAAGGCGCGCAGAACCTATGCGCAGAGTACCTACCGCGATGGCGACTACTTGGTCTTTGGCAGCGAGAGCTCGGGCATTCCCGAGTCACTGCTTGCCGCGGCGCCCGAGCGCTGCGAGCGCATCCCGATGCTGCGCGATTGCGACTCGCTCGATAACGCCGAGGCATGGGAAGCTCACGAGGAATCGCTGGGGCATACCGAGGACAGCCACGAGGCCATCCTTCGGCAGGATATCTGCGGCAACTTCGTCAATCCCGACGACTACCGCATCAGCGCCCTCAACCTTTCCAACAGCGCCGCCATCGTCCTCTACGAGGCCCTGCGCCAGACAGGCTTTCCGGGAATGTGACAAAGGGGCTGTCCCTTCGTCACATTCACTTACAAATAGCGGCCAGTAACGCTCTTGGGGCAGGCAGCGATATCCGTCGGCGTACCGGCGCAGACGATTTGTCCGCCCGCGTCACCACCGCCCGGGCCCATGTCGATCACGTAATCGGCGTTACGAATAAGGTCGAGATCGTGTTCAATCACGATAACCGTGGCGCCTTTGGCAACAAGGCCGTCGAACACACTCAGCAACACCTGAACATCGAGCGGATGTAGGCCGATCGTGGGCTCGTCGAATACGAATACGGCATCGTCCTGCACGCGGCCCATCTCGCTCGCAAGCTTAAGACGCTGCGCCTCGCCGCCCGAGAGCGCCGGCGTGGGCTCACCAAGCGTGAGATAGCCCAAGCCCAGGTCGTGCAAGGTCTGCAAACGCGTCTGAACTTTCTTGAGCCCCAGTGTGGCGTCGATGGCCTCGTCCACGCTCATGTCCATGAGCTGCGGCAACGTCAGCAAGCTCCCGTCCCTACCCTCGCGATGGATATGCGAAGCCGCGTCTGCATAACGTGAGCCGCGACATGCCGGGCAGACGATCTCGACATCGGGCAAAAACTGCACGTCGAGCGATATCGAGCCCGTGCCATCGCACGTAGGGCAACGCAAGGCGCCGGTGTTGTAGCTAAAGGCGCCCGCTTTGTAGCCGGCTGCCTTGGCTTCGGGCGTACGGGCGAAGGCGCGGCGCAGCTCATCATGGATGTCAGCATAGGTCGCTACCGTCGAGCGCACGTTGGCACCGATGGGCGTGGCGTCAATCAGGTTGGCACGCGCAATGCCCTCGGCATCGACCCAACGCACGTGCCCCGGCAGACGCTCGCCAGCTGCCTGCGCCTTAAGCGCCGGGATGAGCGTCTCGAGCACGAGCGTCGTCTTACCCGAACCCGAAACGCCCGTAACCGCGACCAAGCGACCGCGCGGGATATCGACTTCGAGTGGCTTGACGGTATGGATGGTATCGGTCGCCATACGGATATGGCCCTGGTCGAACATTTCGTCGTCAGCCACCTGCGGACGCAAGCGCTTGGGCTCTGCACGCAAAAACGGAGCGATGCGGCTGCCCCGCGATTGCTCGACCTCGTCTACCGTACCTGCAGCGATCACGTTACCGCCGCCTGCTCCGGCAACGGGGCCCATCTCGACCAGGTAGTCGGCTTCCGCCAGTACGCGCGTATCGTGGTCGACAACAACCACCGTGTTGCCGTCGTCCACCAGATCGCGCATCACGCCCGCCAAGCCGTCGACATTGGCAGGATGCAAGCCAATCGAGGGCTCGTCCAGCACATAAAGCACGCCCGTCGATCGGTTGCGCACCACGCGAGCAAGCTGAACGCGCTGGCGCTCACCCGTGGAGAGCGTGGCACCGGCGCGATCGAGTGAAAGGTAATCGAGGCCCAGATCGACCAGGCGGCGGGCCGCACCCAAAAATGAATCGCAGATATCCGTTGCCAT
>CABSBK010000291.1 GCA_902475865.1 uncultured Collinsella sp. | reverse complement strand
ACGGCGTGGAGCCCTGGGGCACCAGATTGTTCTCCACGACGGCGCGCACCACACCGGCCGTGCCCTCGGGGCGAAGCGCCAAGCGCTGCTTGGGCTTGAGCTTGGTATCGGTACCCTCGGTAAAGACGCGCTCCAGGTTGGCGCCGCTAAAGACGCGGAACATCTCCTTGCGCACGACGTCGGTCGACTGGCCGATACCGTGGACAAACACGTCCACCTGCTCGATTGCGGGCGTCTCGATGGGCTTAAAGCCAAACGGCTCGAATACGCCGGCCGCAATCTGCTGCATCTTCTGCCAGGCGCGCATCTCGGCGCCGATAAGGTCGCGGGTTCCCTCCGCCTTCTGTGCCTGCATGGGCAAACACCTTTCTTTTGTATCGCGTCATAGGTAGTGGTCATTATACGGCACAAACACAAACCGCGGCGGCGCGTCTGACCGAACGAGGGTATGGGGGCTCGTTCGGCCAGATGCGCCGCCGCGACAGCCGGTCCGCTTTCCTCCGACCCCTTCGGGTCACATGATCTGTTGGGGACGGAGGAAAACGGATCATTCGTAGGCCCGTGGCCGCCTTGGAAATCGAATGATGGTACGAGCATCCATTCGGCTTCCAGGGCGGCCACGGACAGAACGGGGCGAACAGAAAAGAGCGACGGACGTCTACTCCCCCGCCACGCTTGCGCGCAACTTGGCGGCAATGGGCTCGGATGTCAGCAGGAACACGAGCATGACCACGGAGCACGCAAGGCACACAATCCAGGTGCTCACAAAGGAGCCCGTGGCATCGAACAGCACGCCCGAGACAATGGCACCCACGGTGCCGCCGACCATCTCAAGCGAGGTAATAGTGCCCGTGACTTTGCCCAGGTCGGCCATTCCAAACTGCTTGGATGCGGCGATCGTGGGCGTGATGGTACCCATGCACGTTCCGACACCAAAGCTCACGGCAGCCACGATGGGACCAAGATCGGTCGCGGGAAAGCACAGGGCAACGCAAGCGATAATGCACGCAACGGAGCCCAGCACGTTGCCAAAGCGCAGGCCAAAGCGATCGTAGATCGCGCCGAGCGAAATCTTGGCGATAACGACAGTGACCATGTAGGCCGAAAGCACAGTGCCCGCCCACATGGGGTCGTGACCGCCCGTGACGATCTTGGCGCCGTTGACGGTAACGCTCGTCATGTTGGTGACCTGGTTGGGCAAGATGGCGCCGTTAACGAGGCCCATAAAGAGGAAGGCGACGACAAGCAGCCAAAACGCCGGGCTCTTCTTGATGCGAGACCAGCCAACGTTAACCTCGGGCGCCGTGTGCTCGTCCTTGTCGCCGGCCGTCGAGACGGACGGATCGCCCGGGTTCTCGCCGAGCGGCTTAAGGCCGATCTCGGAAGGCTTGGTGCGGAAGGAATAGGCCGTGATGGGCAGCGCCGCCACCATGCAGATAGCCGCGAGCACCAGGAAGGCGGAACGCCAGCCAACGCTCACGATGAGCGAGCTCACGATGGGAGACAGAATGGCCCCGCCAAAGCCCGAGCCCGAAAGCGCGATGGAGATGGCAAGGCCTCGCTTGGCCGTAAACCAGTTGGCGGTCACAAGGCTAATGAGCAGGCGGGTCGAGGCGACGGCAAAGCAGCCCGAGACGGCAAAGAGCACGTAGACCTGCCACAGCTCACCGACAAAGCTCATGCCGGCAAGAACAGCAGAGGTGGCGATAACAGTGAGGGAACCCAAAACGCGACCGCTCACTTTATCGGCCACATGACCGATCACAAGTGAGCCGATAACGCTCACCACGGTGGAGATGGCGTTGGAGATGTTGTACTGTGCAAGAGAAATGCCCAAGTCGCTGACGATGAGCGGCTGGAACAGGCTCATGCAGTTAACGAAAATCGTGTAGCACGTGGCCATGACGACAAAGCCGGAGGCCACGACAAGCCAACCGGGGAAGAATTTATGCTGCCGGGACATACTGCTCCTTTTAAACAAACGAATAGCCTGCGCCGGGCGCCGGTAGTGCCCAAGATTGCCTTGAAAGACAAGGGCATAGGCAGATCGGAAGAGCACACGTCTGAACTCCAGTC
>CABSBK010000290.1 GCA_902475865.1 uncultured Collinsella sp. | reverse complement strand
CAAGGGACACCAATGCAATGTCATCGTCCAGCGCCGATTCGGTAAAGCGGTCAAGCTCGCCCAAGACCTTACCGCAGATTCCCGATACGCCCTCACCCGAGACAGAGAGCAGAAGGTCGCGAAGGCGCTGCTCGCCAAAGAAAGCACCCGAGCGATCACGTGCTTCGATTGTTCCGTCGGTATACATAAATAGCATGTCACCAGGAGCGAACGTAAACACGCCTGTCTCGTACACCATGCTCTCAAAGGCACCGATCACGCCCGATTGGCACCCAAGGAGCTCCACTTCTCCCCCTCGGGTTTCTCCGCCGCCAAGCGGCGTCGACGACGGTCTAATGACCATAGTGGGAGGATGTCCCGCAGAGCAATAGGTAGCGCGACCCGCTTTAAGATCGATCTTGGCGATAAACGCCGTCACAAACGTCTCGACCCTCGAAAAGCCCATGAGCATGCTATTGAGCGAGCGGGCCATGCGGGCGGGCCCAGCACCCTCCCAGGCATAGGCCGTCAGCGCCGTCTTGACGAGCGCTGACATCGACGCCGCCTCGATTCCTTTGCCGGATACATCGCCCAAAATCATAACGGCGCAATCGTCGGGAAGACGGATGAGCGTATAAAAGTCGCCGCCGACCAACGCCGAATTCGTTGCCGAAAGGTATACCGAATCGGTCGCGATACCCGGAACGTCACCAAGCGAATTTCTCATGCCAATCTGGAGGGTCTGAGCGATATGGCGCTCCTCGCGCTTTTGAGATTCGCCCTCGTAGATCAGTTCAAAGTCATGCGCCAAGTGCACCAAGTAGTCATATTCAAGGTCATCAATCGGCTCTTGACTACCGTCACGAAGCAGCAGCGCGCGCGTCGTCGGGCCTTTCGCAACAGAAGCAGGAACGATCGCGTCGTTGCTGTGCTTGACATCACCCTCAGAGCGCGGGCGCCCCGCCTCGATGCCGGTGTCGACGTAGAGACCCTGGCAAGGTAGACCATGCGCCCTAAGCCAGCCTCCCATAGGCATCGATTCGTCAACGCGAGTTATACGGACGTGTTTAAGATCCTCGGCACTCGTGCCGCCCAAAACAGACGCCTCAAAGCCATCAGAGCCAACCCCCAAACGTGCCGCTGGCGCCGTCGTGGAAAAGAAAAGCTTCTCGGGATCGTCCGGCAAAGCAACGCGACTGCCGCCTTCAAAATCTATGACATAGGAGCCCAGACTGGCGTCATACTCAACAGGGCAAAAATGACAGTTGAGCATATTGCAAATCTCGGACGATACCGCCTGGGTAGCCGCGGCGGAATCGTCTAGAAAGGTAAACAACTCATCACGTAAGACATTGAGCGAGCGGCCGAGCTCGGCCGTGCGACGAGAGCGAAGGCTCGATGCCATGCCGACCAGCTGGATAGACAGGTAATCGCAAATGACCTCGAGTACATTAACGTCATAGGCGAGCGGTGCCTGAGGGCGCTTCCAACCAACTTCCAGCACGCCAAGGATCTGCGTACCGTAAAAAACGGGAAGACAGATCTCGCTGCGGTACGGAGGCATATCCTGCACGCGCAACAGGTGCTTAGAACGATTGTCCAGGTCCATGAACATACCGGAGGCAGCCCTATCACCCTCAAGGTCCTGTTGAATCGACAAACGACAGGCACGCGACTCGCGAAGCACATACGTCGGAATGCCAGCGCCATACGGCAAAAACTCGGGCAGGTAGCTGTCGTGCAGCTCCTTGGAGACACCGCGAAGCTTAAAACCGCCGCTCTCAGAAAAATAGATAGCGGCACCCGAAGCATCGAGCGTTCCTACAAGCTGGTTCAAAACGATATCTAACAAACTGGGCAGCTCATCGGAGCCCACCGTGCTCATAATGACCGACAATGTACCCGAGAGACGCTTATTCGCCACTCTAAGCTCCGAAAGCGCACGCTTGAGCTGTCGGTCGTGCGAATACTGTTCTTCGATGCTATGGAGTGCCACCAGAACGCGCGGCGCACGGCGGCCAAAGATTCGAGGCGGCGTAACCGAGCCGGCACAAACCAGGACGGGAATAAACGATCCGTCACTTAACTTGAGCATCAACTCGCTCTT
>CABSBK010000289.1 GCA_902475865.1 uncultured Collinsella sp. | reverse complement strand
CTGCAGGAAACGATCCGCAGCGCTGTCTTTCTTTATGCAAATACGATCAAGTTATCCCTGTGTATCGCCGGCTTCTCGGCCAGGTTAGCGAGCAGGCGGTTGCTGGCGATCTGGTCCTGGCGGCGGCCGGCTGCAAGCTCCAGCACGTCCGAATCGGCCTCGGCGATACCGCGGGCGACGACCATACCGCTCGGATCGCACACATCGAGCACATCGCCCTCGGCAAACTGGCCATCGACCTCGCGAATACCCACCGCAAGCAGGGAAGAGCCACGGCTGACCAGCGCCTTCGCAGCACCGTCATCAACCGTCACCGAGCCGTGGGCCTTGTCGCCCAGCGCGATCCACAGTTTGCGGGGTGCGATGTCCAGGCGCTCCGCCGGCGGATCGAACAGGGTTCCCACGCTCTCGCCGCGGGCGAGACGCACGAGGGCATCGGGCTCCTCGCCCGAGCAAATTACGCTCTGAATGCCCGCCGTCATCAGGATGCGGCTCGCGCGAATCTTGGTGATCATGCCGCCCGTACCCACCGAGGTCGAAGAATCACCCGCCGAGGCAATGATCTTGGCATCGATCTTATGCACGACCGGGACAAACTCGGCCGTCGGATCCTCGTGCGGATTGGCGGTGTAGAGGCCGTCGATGTCGGACAGCGTCACGCACAGGTCGGCGGAAACCAGGCAGCTCACGAGCGCCGCCAGCGTGTCGTTGTCGCCAAACTTGATCTCGTCGACGGTAACGGTGTCGTTCTCGTTGACGACCGGCACCACGCCCAGCTCCACCAGACGCAGCAGGGCGTCGCGCGCGTGCAGGTAGGACGTGCGACGCGCCGTGTCGTGACGCGTGAGCAGCACGAGCGAGGTGAGCAGGTCGCGCGCATGGAACTCCTCGTCGTAGGCCGACGAGATGATGCACTGACCAGCCGAGGCGCAGGCCTGCAGGCTCGGAAGGTCGCCGACCGGCTTGCGGTCGAAGCCCAACACGGGATAGCCACAGGCGATAGCGCCCGAGCTCACCACGACCAGACGCCAGCCGAGCTTGCGCAGCGCTGCGGCTTGATCGGCAAGTCCGCCGATAAAGGCGCGGTTGACCTTGCCATCGGCGCCCACCACCGTGGACGAACCGATCTTTACCGCCATCGTTTTATAAGAAGTCGTCATACGTCAAACCAATCAACTGTTCAGCGAACGGCCGAGCTGGCGGCCAAGGGAGCGTGACTCGCCCCTACCGCCCAAGGAATCATTTTGCCCAGGGGAAAGCCGAGGCCGCGGCCATATTCTTGCGCACGAGCTCGTCGCGCACATGAGCCAGGCCCTGCTCCATGCCCACCACATAGGTCTGCGGGTACAGGAAGCGCTTGAAAGCTGCGTCCAGATGATCGAGCGCCCAAACACAGCGCTCGCGCGCGTCCTGGATGCTCTCACGCGGAGCCACTGCACTGCCATCGCGCACGATCGGCACCAGCAGCTCGCGATACTCAAGCTCCGACACGTCGGTCACCAGGGCGGCATCATTCACGGCCACGAGGGTATTGCCGCGCGCGGCGCCCTCCCCCACCAGATGGTCCTCGTCGTAGATCATGTCGCAGACCGGGCCGCCAAAGCCGTCGTAATAACGGCGCACGCGCTGCACGCCCGGGATCGTGCGCTTGTAGGGCTGCTCGGAGAGCTTGACCACCGGCGTCCACGGGTCGGCCTCGCTCGCACGACGGGCGGAAAGCTTGTACACGCCGCCCAGCGCCGGCTGGTCGTAGCAGGTCGCGAGCTTGGTGCCCACGCCAAAGCTATCGATGGGCGCGCCCTGGTCCAGCAGCGACTGAATCGTGTACTCGTCAAGATCGTTGGAAACCGAGATCCCCACATAGGGCAGGCCCTCGGCATCGAAACGACCGCGCACATACTTGGAGAGCTTGGCGAGGTCGCCGGAGTCAATGCGAATAGCCGACAGACGCTCGCCCACCGCCTCCATCTCCTTGGCAACCGTAATGGCATGCTCGCAGCCCTCGCGCACGTCATAGGTGTCGATGAGCAGCGTACAGTTCTTGGGTGTGCGTGGACAAGCAGCAGAACGTGTTGCGTCCAAGTATCATCTGGTGTGA
>CABSBK010000288.1 GCA_902475865.1 uncultured Collinsella sp. | reverse complement strand
CGACAAGATTACCGGCCCGGGTAACGCCTTTGTCGCCGCTGCCAAGCAGATTGTCTCGGGTGACGTGGGTATCGATATGGTTGCTGGTCCCTCCGAGGTCTGCGTGCTGGCCGACGCCACGGCCAAGCCCATGGTGGTCGCGGCCGACCTGATGGCCCAGGCCGAGCACGATCCGCTGGCGGCCTGCTATCTGGTGACCTGCGACGAGCAGTTTGCGTGTGAGGTCGAGGCGGGTATCGACATCCTGGTGGCGCAGTCCCCGCGTGCCGAGATTACGCGCGCTTCGCTCGACAATGAGGGCACCATCGTGGTGGCCGCCGACATGGCCGCCGCCGTCGAGGCCGTGAACACGGTGGCGCCTGAGCACCTTGAGCTGCACTGCAAGGACGCGATGGGCCTGCTCGGCGGCATTCGCAACGCCGGCGCTATCTTTGTGGGCGCTTGGAGCTCGGAGCCGCTCGGCGATTACGTTGCCGGCCCCAATCACACGCTACCGACCGGCGGCACGGCCATGTTCTCCAACCCGCTTTCGGTGGAGGAGTTCGTCAAGCGCTCGAGTGTCATTTGCTATACACCCGAGGGCCTGCTCTCCGACGCTCCCGCCACACAGCGTCTGGCCGAGGCCGAGGGCCTGTGGGCACACGCGCTTTCCGCCGCTCTGCGTCGCCGCGTGCTGGAGCAGGGCGAGGATGCCGTGAGCGCCGCGTCGTTGGCCGCGGCCGACCTGACCAAGGTCGCCTGGCCGGGCGACGCCGTGGCGACGGTTGCCGAGGGTGTGGACCTGGTGGCTGCAAGTGCGGATGGCGCTGACGCGGTCGTCGAGGAGGCCTAATATGGCCGAGCTGACGCCCCGCATGAAGGAACTCGTCCAGCCCTACCTGGCCGGTATTGAGCCCTACGATCCCAACTTTACGCCCACACGCATCAACCTTTCGGCCAACGAGAACACCTATCCCGTGCCGGCTGGCGTGCGCGAGGCGGTCGACGCCGCCCTGGCCGCTACACCGCTCAACCGCTATCCCGATCCCATGTCCAACGATCTGCGCGACGAGCTGGCCGCTTGGCATGGTGTTGTGCGCGAGAATGTCTGCGTGGGTAACGGCGGTGACGAGCTGCTCTATAACTACCTGCTGGCGTTTGGCGGCGCCGGGCGGACCCTGCTCAACTGCCCGCCGTGCTTTAGCGAGTACGCGTTCTTTGCGTCGCTCTGCCAGACCGAGGTGCGCGACGTGTGGCGCGACCCCGCGACCTTTGAGCTCGACCAGGCAGCTGCGCTTGCGGCGGCGTCCGAGTGCAACCTGGCAATCGTGACCTCGCCCAATAACCCCACGGGTGACGTGGCACCGCTCGACTTTGTCGCGGCGCTGTGCGATGCGTGCCCCGGCATGGTAATGGTCGACGAGGCCTACGTTGAGTTTGCCGACGATTCGTTTGGCGCGGCCACCACGGCGCAGGGACTTATCGCCGAGCATCCCAACCTGGTGATTTTGCATACGCTGTCCAAGGCGTTTGGCGCCGCTGGCACGCGCCTGGGCTACGTGATCGCGGCGCCCGAGGTCATCGAGGTGTTCGCGGCGATTCGCCAGATCTATTCGGTCAACGTGCTGAGCCAGGCCGCCGCGCTTGCCTGCGTGCGTGCCCGTGATGCCTACGCGCCCGTGGTGGCGCAGGTCGCATCCGAGCGCGAGCGCGAGCTGGCCGCTCTGTGCGCGATGGCTGCCGAGGGCTTGCCCGTGGAGGCATGGCCGAGTGCGGCGAACTTTGTGCTCGTACGCACGCCGCATGCCACGCGCGTGCGCGAGCGTCTGCGCGATGAGTATTCGATTTTGGTGCGCGACTTTAGCTATGCGCCGGGGCTTGCGGACTGTCTGCGCATTACCGTGGGTACCCCGCAGGAAAATGATGAGGTGCTGGCTGCGTTTGCCGCGCTGGTGAAGGAGGAGATGTAGATGGGCCGTTATGCCGAGGTGACCCGTAAGACGGGGGAGACTGATATTGTCGTCAAGCTCGACCTGGATGGAACCGGTGCGTGCGATATCTCGACCGGCGTGCCGTTTTTCGACCACATGCTCAACGCCTTTGGTCGCCATGGTTTGTTTGATTTGACGGTGCACGCGGT
>CABSBK010000287.1 GCA_902475865.1 uncultured Collinsella sp. | reverse complement strand
GGTACGTGCATACCGATACGCACACCGCCACCATGCAAACCAAGACGAACGCGATTCCGTAGAAGAAGTAGAACGCGCTCACTACCGGGCCTTTCGCTTATTGATATGTGCTACGGATAAACTTTGTTTGGCCTGCTTTTCGAGCGAAAGTGGGAGATTATCCACTCTCATTGAGCAAGTGTCCGAAAATCCACCCTCATTCCTTCTTAGGGCCCTCCGTCCCCGAGGGATCGAGGGTCGTCTGCCGAATGGTCGATACGGCAGTCCTGCGTCCATGTCACACTCAGAGATGGCCTGACCCAACCTGGAAGGAGCCTCCATGAGCCTTGACAACGTAACTCTGCGCGCCGCCACGCTCGATGACTTGACCGGCATCGCCGCCATTTACAACCAGCTGTGGTGCAACACACTACGCAACCGCGGCGACGTCGAAGCCGCCGATTTCTGCGCGCGCTTTAACATCGCTATGCAGCTGCAGCGCTCCCCCATCGCACTCGTCGCCGAGGCCGAGGGCCGCATTATCGCCGCCTGCTGTATCGGCATCTTCGAGGACGGCAAGCCGCGCACCAATCCCACGTGGGAGCCCTGCTACGACGAGATGCTCGCCCAGGCAACCGAGATGGCAAAGACCGCCGATGCCAAGCTCGAGGGCTCGCTCTTTGGCGACAGTCGTGAAAAGGCGACGGCCGACCGCTTTGCCGCCACGGGCAATGAATATGCCCAGGGCCAGCTCAACCTGATCATCATTGTTCCCGAGTGGCAGGGCAAGGGACTCGGCCGCGAGCTCATCGACCTTGCGCGCGCCGAGCTCGCCAAGGCAGGCTGCACCAAGTTCTTCCTGATGAGCGACTGCAACTCCGACTGGCAGTTCTACGAGCACCTCAATATGAAACGCATCCTGGAAGATCACAGCCAAGACACCGGCGACGGCTTTATCGTCTACATGTACGGAGGCGACACGCAGGATTAACCTGCACGCCGCCTTGCGGGCTTTCTCCAAGACGGCCCAAACCAATCAGCCAAAACGAGCTAACAGAGCGCGCTCTCCTCGACAATAGGGACATTCATCCTGCGAAGCGTGATATAGATGACCGCGCAGACACTCAACCGTCTCAGACAGATACAGGTCGAGCAGGCGCGCCCATGTGCGCGCATCAAGGCGCTCATGCGCTTTGCCAAAGAGCGACCGGCGGAAAGCCTCGCCCATAAGGTGGCCAAAGTCATTGATCGCAAGAGCGTAACTAGGGACAACATATCCGATCAGCGTCCCTGCAAAGGGGCTGCGCCCGTTGCACACGCAGCTATTGAGCGATGGAGCGGGCAGCGTGTCGTCGTCTAGGTCAAAATTGTCTAGGTCCAGCTCGCCAGAACTGTACGGATGAATTCCGCGATTGAGCATCTTGAAGATATGGACCGCGAGTCCAAAGTCATCCGTCTGAGGTGTAAACACCGGGGCATTCGTGGACGCCGCCAAGCTCTCGAAATCGCTGATGCCGGCTATCTCCATGAGCTAAAGCACTCGGAGGCAATATAGCCGGGAGCGGCGCATGCAGTCCTATGTGTCACATCCGAAAGCGTAAAGCTATACGAGCGCCTTGATCGTATCCATACCCGCACGCGCCGAAACCTCGCAGCCCTTCTGCCCGTTGAGCACGCACTCGAGTAGCGCATCGTATGCGCGCTGGGCTTCGGGGGCCAGGTACGCCCTGTTAAACATGCCCTCGGGTCGCACGTTTCCCTTCGAGTCGATCATACAAGCCCCCAATCCGTTCGGTTTCCCCAGATTGTGAGCCCGCACACCCAAGCCGCACGGCCCGCCGTTCAGCTGAAACCACCTGCCAAAAAGGGACAGGTTTATTTTGGTAGGTTTTATCTGGGCAAACGCCCAAGCCGCCACACAAAAAGCCCGCCGGCCATTGAAGCCGGCGGACTTTCATTTACGGATAATCAAACCCTGTTTACCAAGGAGCTACTACTTGTGGCGCGCCTTGGGCTGCTGCTGGGTGATGCAGTGGATGTTGCCGCCGCCGTAGATAACCTCGCGAGTCATGATACCGATGACTTCACGGTCCGGATAAGCAGCCTGGATATCCTTGAGCGCCTGGGCGTCGTTGGGGTC
>CABSBK010000286.1 GCA_902475865.1 uncultured Collinsella sp. | reverse complement strand
GGGCGGTCTGCGTACGGGCCGCGGCAAGAAGATGGCTTTCGTTGGCAACTGCGCCGGCGCCCCGGTGTGGTATGGCCGTCTGTGCGCTATGCTCGACATGGACTTCCTCGCCATCGGCCCCGACGACCTCCGCCATCAGATGTGCAAGGAAATGATCGAAGAGGTGGAGGCCTGCTACGCCAAGTACGCTCCCAATAGGACCTTTACCATCACCTCTGACCTCGATGCCCTGGATGGCGTTGACGTTATCGTTACCGAGGAGTGGCGCTACATCAACCCCGAGTGCGGCGAAGAGGTTCTGGATCCCGACGACTACAACTCCTGGTTGGGCGATGCCGAGTCTCTGTACCCCTATCGCGTCACCAGCGAGCTGTGCAAGCGCACCAACAATCCCGACATCTTCTGCATGCATGAGCTTCCCTCTGTCCACAACGCGGATCACCGTGTTGGCAAGATGCTCCTCGACCAGTGCAAGAACGACCTTCATCGCGAGATCATCACCGAGGGTTTCGAGATTGCCGACGAGTGCTTTGAGGCCAACGCTTCGGTCATCTTCCGTGAGGCAGAGAACCGTCAGCACACCATCAAGGCCGTTATGTGTGCCCTTCTGGGTCTCTAGGAGCTGCGTCAATGGAAAATGCAAAGTTAAAGAGCAGCAAGGTTTACGCATGGGTTCTCGTAATCGCGCTCGGCCTTATGTCTGCCGGCACGACCGGATCCTATAGCGTCATCGCGGGCTCCTTCGTCGCACCCGTGTGCGAGGAGTTCGGGTTTGACTATTCCATCTTCTCGTATTACTTCACCGCAACGCTCATTGGTCTTGCGGCAGCTCTTCCGTTTGTCGGAAAACTCATTCCCAAGGTCGTTGGCAAGGTTTGGCTCCCCGTTGTCGAGCTTATTTTGCTCGCTGCCGGCGCAGGCATGGCCTTCTACACCGAAGTCTGGATGTTCATCGCCGCTGGCGCCCTGATTGGCGTTTGCTTCGCCTTCACCACCGGCGTCGCTATGTCCGACGTTATTGACCAGTGGTTCAAAAAATCTGGTGGCCTGGCAATCGGTCTCGCTTGGGCAGTGAACTCGATTTACATGCTCATCATGAGTCCCGTCATCACCTCTGTCATCGAGGTCGCTGGCTGGAGAACTGGTTATCTGGTGCTCGCCGGTGTTTCCGCAGTGCTCATTCTCCCAGCTTCCATTCTGATCATCCGCTACAAGCCTCAGGACAAGGGCATGCTGCCCTATGGCTACGTCGAGGGCGAGACGGTCATCGAGACCGAGGAGACGACCGAGGATAGCACGCGTGGCGTTAGCTATGCGCGCGCCATTAAGTCGCCTGCCTTCTTCTTCTGCATCGGCTTCCTCTGTCTCGTTCAGCTCACTTGCTGCATGAACCAGCTCTTCCCGACGTATGCTTCCGAGGTTGGTTTTAGCCCCATGGTGGGCGGCTTCATGGTATCCGCTGCATCGCTCTTCGATCTGTTCCTCAATCCGATCGTCGGCACCACTTGCGATAGGTTCGGCAGCACGAAGGCCATTCTGGGCTGGCTCGCTGTCTCCATCCTCTCCTTTGTCATGCTCATGATGAGCGGCGGCAACTCGACGCTCAGCATCCTCGCAGCAGGCGTGAACGACGTAATGTACGTCATCGCTGGCACTGCCCTGACCGTTTTGGTTATGGATGTCTTTGGCTCCCGCGATTTCGGTCGCATCTTCGCGCCGATCTGCTCCGTGGGCTATATCGTCGGTGCCTTTGGCATGCCCGTTATGATGAAGGTCTATGAGCTTGTCGGCTCCTTCCAGGGCGTCTTCATCTTCTGCATCGCATGCAACGTTATTATCGGCCTGTTCGTGCTGCTGGCAAAAAAGACTGGTAAGAACCTCTCCTGGGACGAATAGTTCGATTCGTCTTAGACATACGCTGTATGGCTTAACCTGCAGCCGCTTTGGGGCATCGACTAACATCGGTGCCCTTTTTCATCGAATGTGACAAAGGAGCAGCCACTTTGTCACATTGAGTGGCATGTAAATCGAGGTCTAATACTTTTCCGAGAAGTGAACGAGTCAAAATGGACCTCCGAAGCGTCGACACTTTTGAGATGCAATTTCCTGCGGTTTTACCAGCAAAAT
>CABSBK010000285.1 GCA_902475865.1 uncultured Collinsella sp. | reverse complement strand
TTCCGCCCCACGAGCCCTTTTTGAGTTCCGTACAGCCCGCTTGGCGCCAAGATATTCCACATTCGTTTATTATCTCTTCACTGAATCCAGATTTTCGGCTCAGGTTTCTCTGTTTTTCCTGTCACTAATCTAGTAACAGTACTCATATTTGCCGTTTTTTGCACAGAGCATATAACAAACCCCCTATAAAGCCATAGTTTTACGCCGGCTTGAGCCCAAAGCACGCTCGGAGCGTATTCAGCAGAGCATCTTGCCTCTTTCGACGAGCCTCTACACGATTCTGATATCGCTTACCCATGCGTTGGTAAATGCGCCATGCGAGCGCTTCCATCGCTTCCATGTCGCAGAGCATTTCGTTGTTGACCGTCGCGACCTCGATTCCCATAGTAATCAAGCCCGTGTTGCGTTTTTCATCATGAATACGTCCCCTCCGGGAGGAATGGCCCAGCTCACCGTTGTATTCCAGGTCAAACCGGGCTGTTTCCTGATACGCATCGCAAACTGCATGTGGCATCCCCGAGATTGCCTGCGCGCGGTCATCGAACTCGATCTTGTAGTCGGTCTTAAAGGGACCGCAGGCAAATCCGCCATAGGAAAACGGAAGCGAAAACAGAGCGAGCATGATGCACTCCATGGGCGAGAGCAGGTTTTCCGACAGGTAGGGACACAGGCGCAGCAGCTGTTTGGCCACATTCCCCTTGCATGCCGCAAGGTAATCTGCCAGGCGATCGGGCGTCAGCACCGGCTCGACTTCAAAGTAGCCCACGTCTGCCGGTTGGTCCTTGTCCTTTGCAAGTCTATTCGCAACAGGCGAGGTATAGGGAGGTAGATACTTCCCGCGATCGCTCAGTGAAATCTTGGAGCACAGTTCCTGGGCCAGAGCAAACGCCTGGATACAGCCGACCTCGCGGGCGACGGCAACACAAAGGGCCTCGGGAGATAGGCTGTACACCCCCGATTCCACCTCTAGAATCGAGCCGGCAGGCAACCCGGAACACACGGACCAGCCCACGCCAGGCATGCGGCGGCGCTGCGCCGCAGATCCCACCAGCAAGCACAGATCTTCTTGCACCTCTCCGCTTTTGGCTCCAATTCGAACCAGGTCGGAAAGACAGATATCCTCAGCCGAAGGCGATGACGTACACAGCACGCGGCGCTCCTCCTCGGGCTCAAGGTCCTTCCAGCCGATGTAGCCCATCTGCCGGCGCTCGGCTCGAATCATACGCAACGCCGAGGCGCCCGTCAGGATCACGGAAGCCGCTAGCTGCTCTTTTGTCGGTTTGTTGCACTGCCTGATTGTTACCGCCACACGAATCACCCCTACCAAACGCGTGCGATAGCAAGGCCATCAACGGCCGCGGCACCGGCGCGTTTGAGTTCCGCCGAAGCCGCTGCCATCGTCGCACCCGTGGTGATAACGTCGTCGATAAGCAGCAGGCGGCGGCCCCGCACGTCCTCAACGGTCTCGTACATGCCTCGGGCGCGTTCACGGCGTTCTTCACGACCGAGTTCACGCTGGTCGCCATGGCCGTACTTAACGAGGGCGTCGAGCAGCGGAACACCCGACAGCTCGCAAAATGGGCGCGCGATGGCTTCCATATGATCGAAGCCGCGTCGCCGAAACGCCGCCGCCGTCGCGGGCACAAACACCACCGCATCGGCACCAGACAACACACCACCGTAGCGAGCGGGTGCCGCGACCTGGGCATGTAAGGCGGTATCGTATAGCAGCTCTGCCAGATACGGCGCCAGGCGTCGCTCGCCCGCGTCTTTGTACGCTTTAATGATCCGCGGCAGCGGGTGCGTGTAAACGGCACA
Source organism: uncultured Collinsella sp. (assembly GCA_902475865.1). Taxonomy (GTDB): domain Bacteria; phylum Actinomycetota; class Coriobacteriia; order Coriobacteriales; family Coriobacteriaceae; genus Collinsella. Next base: position 314 of record CABSBK010000285.1, on the reverse strand, counting down.
TGCCAGGCACCGGTCGAGTGCTTCGGCCATCGCCGAGGACGTACCCTCGACCGAGCACTCGGTGCACAGCAAGTCTCCAAACGGGGCGCCGCATCGAGTGCAGCTATGCCGCGGGTCGATGAGCGCAAACGCCGCCAAACAGTCTTGGCAAATAAGCGTGCCGGAGCGCTCGCAGCCGGCGCATCGCGTGGGCGACAACGCCTCAAGCGCCTCGTGCGCCGTCCGCTCGGCAAACGGTAGCAATTCGTCCGCAAACGGTAGGATGCCGGCACCTTGCAGGCATCCCAACAGATTCAAATGTCTCTTCACGACAC
>CABSBK010000284.1 GCA_902475865.1 uncultured Collinsella sp. | reverse complement strand
ATGCAGGTCCTTGGCCATCTGAACGATGTCCTTCATACGCTGGTCGTTGGGCGTAAAGACGGCGCAGTTGATCTTAAAGTAGCGCTCGGCGATGGCATCGAGCATCTCGTCGACCGTCTCGCCGGACTCGTCGACCAGGTCCTTGTAGTAGCGCGAGCCCGTGCAGGACTCCTCGCCTACCACAACGCCGCCGGCCTTCTCGATGAGGTTGAACAGCTTCCAGTTGGGCACGGCCATGGGCGTGCCGGTGTACAGGATGCGCTTGGTCCCCTTGGGCGCCACGCCCTCGCCGGCCTCGACACGCTGCTCGCACTCAGCCGCCATATCGTTGATGGCTCCGGTCAGACGCGGCGTGTCGTCCATAAAGGCTGCCTGCACGGTCAGCAGGCTGTCGAGACCGCTGATAGGCGCCGGGTCGGCAGCGCGCGTGGCAGCGAGGCGCTGCAGGGCACGGCGCTTCTCATTGACGGCGTGGATGGCGGCCTTCAGACGCTCGGGCGTAATCTTGACGCCGCACTCTTCCTCGATCTTGGCGGCGAGCTTCTTGACCTCGGCCTTCCAGGTCACGAGCGTCGACTCGTCGTGCACGTTGGGAATATCCATAACGTACATGTTCTTTTGCGTTGCAAAGAACTCGTAGGCTTTCTTCTTGCCATCGCAGGTGTTCTCGCCCACCACCAAGTCACTCGACTCGATGTAGGGGCAGACCTCACCCAGCTTAAAGCCAGCAAAGCTCTTGATAAGCGGACAGGTGTTGCGCGGCAAATGCTCCTCGACCTTGTCCGTTGCCCAGTCGGCACCCGAGCACAGACCAACAGGAATGCCGTCACAGGCAAGCACAATCTCCTCGGGCACGTAGACGCAGAACGAACCGACGATCTTGGTGGCCTCGCCGGCCTCCTTCTTGTCGAGCATCTCCTTAATACGGCCGCTGTGGATGTTGGTGGCCACAAAGTCCAGGTAGGACGTGGACTTGGGGCGGTTGTTCTGCGTCAGGAACATGTCCCCGTACATCTGCCCCACGGCGCCCAGCAACATATCGTGGTCGGCAAGATTCATGCCGAGGCTCTCCCACATCGGATGGAAATCGAATTCTTCAGCCATGACGGTTCCCCTCTCGAACCAAATACGGATAACTACGGTATTGATGCACGTCGTACGGCGATTGCCCGGCTGTGTTCAAGCCCGGTATTTTAGGGAACCTGCTTTGCGGTCGATTATTTAGTTGTGCGTCGTCTCTCCCGGAGCCGTGAACATACCTGCTCATATGCGGCTCCGGGCCATATATAGGGCACGCGCGGCAACGCGGCGAATGTATGTCGTCTGCGGCATGTGCGCACCCTCCTTTACAAGTTGATGTCAACTATATCAACGGTCATCGACTATGCGAACACCGTTGACATTCGTACGACAGCACCGTGTACCATCGTTTAATAAATAATTATCTTTATTGATAAGAGTTTGTCATCCCTCATTCGGCGCGCGGCAAGATAAAGCCGACGAGGCTTATATCCCCGACGGCATTACCCGGCGCTATCGACAAACCAAATGGATCCTACTCGCATCAAAGTGCATGCGCAGTGTCTCGCCTGCTTGCGGCAGCTCGTCGACAGGCACGCCCACCTTGTTGACCTTCCACTGCAGACGCGTGGGCGCATCAGCACGCGGCACGTCCAGCAGCACCAGGCGCTCAAAGCGCGAATCGCTCACTCGGGCCACGTGCAAATCATAGCTGTTGCGACCCCGCTCCGCGCGATTGTCAACATGGAAGTAGCTTGCGCGAATGCCCAGGTACGCCACATTATCGGGAACCTCGCGACCCACGTTAAAGGTCATGCCCCAGTCGAGGGCCTCAACTTCTTCGTCGCCGATCTTGCGCGCGCGGCTTGTATTCTTGCAGCCCGTTAGGCGCAGCGCCGCCAGCGTCTGCGGACGGCGGACCACGTCCTCGATGGAGCCGATCTCCTCAACATGCCCGTCGTGCATCACACAGATGCGCTGGCAGAGGCGGCACGCTTCATCGATGTCGTGGCTCACGTAGAGCACGGTGCGGTTGCACACATCGAACAGGTCGAGCATGTTCTGCTCGAGCAGATCGGAAGAGCACACGTCTGAACTCCAGTCACTGACCAATCTCG
>CABSBK010000283.1 GCA_902475865.1 uncultured Collinsella sp. | reverse complement strand
CGGGGGCCGATCCCAAGCCAGGTCGGAACATACGCGAGCAATGCGAGGCACGTGACGTCCCCGCCTCGCTTGCCGATGTTATTTGCATGGCGATGGCGCTCGATCCGGACAAGCGCTTTGCAAGCGCTAAGGCGCTAGGGCACGGTGCACGCGCATCGTATGCGTCGTCCGCGCCGAATGCTGCTTCCTTCCAAGAGCCTCCGGAGCGGCGAGCCGTGTGCCCTGCGCCCGTGCTCCCCACGGATCAGTCTCAGGGTGGATTGCCGTTGGTGCCTGAGCGCCCGAATTTACTCTCCCGCATTCCCGACACCGTTGGGCGCATTTGGAACGCATTCGTCTATCTTTCGCTACTTGTTTTCTTTGCCGGAAGCCATTTTGCCGTTTTTCATCCTACGGGCGCCAACCAAAACTACCCGATGTGGTTTCTCGCGATTGAGTATTTTATCTTCGTCGACGGTCTCGTAGTGCTCATTCATTTTGTGATGCTCGACAAACGCCGCCTTCGCCGGCGGTTTGAGCTACTCGATAGATACCGCGGTAAAAAGCTTGCAAAGCTCTGGCTCAAGGCTATGGGTGTGCTCTTGTTGGCAATGATTATCATTGTTGCCATTGCAAACGCGACTGGCGTCGTCGATACCTCCGTCGCGTAAAAGAAAGAAAAAGGGGCCCCGATTGGGGCCCCTTTGACGTAGATCCTAGATGCGGTTCATCTGGGTTGCAACCTTGTTGTACCAGTCCTGCCACGTGGGCGGGCAGTACTTTTTGGCGGCTGCCGGGGTAAGCGTGGAGCCATAGTTGGCGCCCAGGTAGGCAACGTGGGCAGAGACGCCCTCGCTCCAGCTACCAAAGCTCCGCCAGCCGCCGCCACGGGCGCTCCAGCCCCAGGCGTTATAGGAGCCGGCACAATAGAGGCCCTTGCTGCTCTCGATGCAGGCGATGGCGGGAGACCAGCGAGGGTCAACACCGGTGTTCCAGGCTGCCACGGCAAAGTTGTAACCCTGGCCTGCCATGGGGGAGCCGGCGAGGTAGTTGTCGATGCGACTTGTCCACTCGTTGATAAACGAGTCGTAATCGGAGTTGCCGGTATTGGAGCTGTTCACCGTGGTGTCGATGGTGGTGTTGGCGTTATTGGCCTGGCTGTTGGAGTTGTTGCCGCTCACGCCCTCGCCCGAGAGCTTCTCGGCGGCAGCGGCCTTGTCGGCCTCGAGCTTGGCCAGCTCGGCGGCATTCTCCTGCTCGGCCTTTGCCTGGGCTTCGCTGCGAAGCTGCTGGGCCTGTGCCAGTGCGTCCTCGGCGGTTTTCTGCTCGGTCTCGAGTTGGGACTTGGCCTGCTCGAGCTCGGTCTTGTTCTGCTCGAGTTCAGTCTGCATCTTGTTGAGCTCTTCGATCTCGTCGACGCTCGAGCTCGTAATCTGGTTAGTGTACTTGCAGGTGGTGATGAACTCGCCCAGGCTCTGCGCGTTGACCAGGAAGCTCACGATGGGGTTGGTGCCTTTCTGGTACTTATACAGATCGCGCATGGCGGAGCTCGCCTTGGCCTGTTGATCGGGAAGTTCGGCTTCGATCTTCTCGATGCTTGCCTCGTTAGTGTCGATTTGCTTCTGCAGATCCTCGAGCTTGGTGCGGGCTTCGTTGTAGGCACTCGTGGCGGTTTCGATTTTCTGCTGGGCAGCGGAAAGCTGATCCTGCGTTGCCTGCGAGGCGGCATAGGCTGCGACGGGGGAGAGCATCGGCGCGGCCGTCAGTGCAACGGCGAGCGCGGCGCTCGTGATGATACGAGCCGGCTTCAACGCGATGAGCGCTGCGGTGCGATGGTTCGAATGCTGCATCCAGTCCCTCTGCAATCAATCGTAGGTTATAGTTCGAAAGGTATTCTACTACTGCTTTCGACCTCAACTTGAACCTTAAAGGTTCTAAAGGGTCAAGTTGAACTTGAGGTTTTGGCCTTGACCTGCAGTTATAGTGAATTGTTAAGAAACCATAGAGTTCAACTTTAACGTTACGGAACCCTGCGGGCTCGATCATAAGCGCCTGCTTGCCATAGATATGGTGGAACTTTGGGAAGCGGCGGTTTGGCACGCTAGAATAAACCAGTTGCATAAAGACCGCCCATCGTACGGGCAGTTGATGATAGGAAGTTTCCAGGGCATTGCAG
>CABSBK010000282.1 GCA_902475865.1 uncultured Collinsella sp. | reverse complement strand
GCGCGGCGGTAAGGCGCAGGCCACGGTCGCCCGCACCAAGCATTCCCAAGCGACGCCCGCCCGCCCCTGGCGCCCGGGCCGCGATAAATTCCTCCCCGTCAGTCGAGCCGACATGGATGCACGCGGCTGGGACCAGTGCGACTTTGTCTACATCTGCGGCGACGCCTATGTGGACCACCCCAGCTTTGGCATGGCCATCATCAGCCGCGTACTCGACGCGCACGGCTACAAGGTGGGCATCATCTGCCAACCCGACTGGACCGACCCCGCCAGCATCACCGTGCTCGGCGAGCCGCGCCTGGGCTTTCTCGTCAGTGCCGGTAACATGGACTCCATGGTCAACCACTATTCGGTGACCAAGCACCGCCGCCACACCGACGCCTATACCCCCGGCGGCGAGGAGGGACGCCGTCCCAACCGAGCCGTCACGGTCTACGGCAACCTCATCCGCCAGACGTTCAAGGACGCCCCCATCATCATCGGCGGCATCGAGGCGAGCCTGCGCCGCCTGGCCCACTACGACTACTGGCAGGACAAGCTCAAGCGCTCGGTACTGCTCGACTCGGGCGCCGACATCCTCATCTACGGCATGGGCGAGCACGCGATCGTCGAGATCGCCGACGCGCTCGACGCGGGACTGCCCGTCGATCAGATCACCTATATCAACGGCACCGTTTACCGCACAGGCTCGCTCGACGAGGTCTACGACTACGATCTGCTGCCCAGCTGGGACGACCTTACCGCCGACAAGCTCAACTACGCGCGCAGCTTTAACGTGCAGCAACAGAATATGGACCCCATCACCGGTCATCGCCTGGTAGAGCCCTACCCCAACAGCGTCTATGTGGTGCAAAACCCGCCGTCGGCGACGCTCACCACCGATGAGATGGACGAGGTGGCCGAACTCCCCTACGCACGCGATTGGCATCCCGATTATGACGCGGCGGGCGGCGTGCCGGCCTTTGCCGAGATCAAGTTTTCCATTAGCTCCAACCGCGGCTGTTTTGGCGAGTGCTCGTTTTGCGCCCTCACCTTCCACCAGGGCCGCGTGCTGCAGATGCGCAGCCACGACTCGATCATACGCGAGGCCGAGCTGCTCACGCGCGATCCCGAGTTTAAAGGCTACATCAACGACGTAGGCGGACCGACGGCCAACTTTAGCCGCCCGGCCTGCGACAAGCAGCTCAAGCACGGCGTGTGCAAGAACAAGCGCTGCCTGTGGCCGAGCGTGTGCAAGAACATGGTGGTCGACGAGAGCGGCTACACGCAGCTGTTGCGCGACCTGCGCCAGCTGCCGGGCGTCAAAAAAGTTTTCGTCCGCAGCGGCATCCGCTTTGACTACACCATGGCCGATGCCTCGGACGAGTTTTTGCGCGAGCTGCTGGAGCACCATGTCTCGGGCCAGCTGCGCGTAGCGCCCGAGCACGTGAGCGACGCGGTGCTGTCCGTGATGGGCAAGCCGAGCCGCGCCGTCTACGACGCGTTCTGCCGTAAATTTGAACGTTTGAACCGCGAATACGGACTCAAGCAGTACGTGGTGCCGTATCTGATCTCGAGCCACCCCGGCTCGACCATGAAGGAAGCCGTGGACCTTGCCGAAGCCGTGCGCGACATGGGCTACATGCCCGAGCAGGTGCAGGACTTCTACCCCACACCGTCCACGATGTCGACCTGCATGTACTACACCGGCGTGGACCCGCGCACCATGAAGCCGATCTATGTAGCGCGCGACCCGCACGAGAAGGCCATGCAGCGTGCGCTCATCCAGTATCGCAAGCCCGAGAACTACAAGCTGGTGCGCGAGGCGCTGGAAAAAGCCGGCCGCCGCGATCTGATCGGCTACACCAAGCATTGTCTGATTCGCCCCGTGCCGCCACGCCCGGGCGAGACATCTGCTGGCGGCGGACACGGCACTGGCAAGAAGGGCGGCAAGCCGCACGGTGGCGCCGCCGGCAAGGGGCCCAAGGGCAGCAAGGGCCACGGCGGCATGTCGCGTTCGCAGAACACCGCCGGTCGCAATCGCGCGGCCCAGGGACGGCAGGGCGCCAACGGAGGCGGACGCCGCAACTAGCGTGGCGAGGGCCAGCCGGCGTCTCTTGGCCAGCCGGCGTCTCTTGGCCAGCCGGCGTCTCCTCATCGCCCAAGCGTGTTTTCCCTAG
>CABSBK010000281.1 GCA_902475865.1 uncultured Collinsella sp. | reverse complement strand
ACCCTGTCGGCATTCTTGCCAGCGGAGTCGCTTACGCCAACGCCCTCGGGCATCTCGACCTTAAACCAAATGAAGTCAGTCTTCTTGGCAACGGGGGCCTTTTCTTTGCTCTCGCTCTTAGCGGCGCTGCCGCCCCCGCCCGATGCGCTCCCGCCGCAGCCGACAAGGGCAAACGCGGCAAAGAGGGCGATGCAAAGGGAAAGGATCGATAGGGTCTTTTTCTTCATGGTGGCGTCCTCCTTGTCTGCCGATGACATCACGGCGCCGCATGCTGTTGGGGTACTGATGCACTGTGCGGCTTATGCCTCCGTTCATCGCTTGTGGCCGTTGCGCGGCCGTGCCCCAACGGGTTCCTTACTTATAGATATGCCCCAGTTTGTGCCGTTCGGGAGTCTCGAAAGGTGGGCCATGTGTCCCATGTTTGCAGCGCCGACGCCTATCGTTCGTCATAGAAATCCGCGATGGCCAGGTGTGCTGACGCTCATGTGCTTATGGGCTAGACTTAGCATCATTACGTGTTTGATGCGGTTGGTCGGCGGTTGCCGCCCGACCGATCTATATGACTTGAAGGTGCATACGTATGAGCCAAGAGATGATGGACAAGACCTGCCGTGGGTTTGCCGAGGCGCTGGCCGCGCGCGAGCCGGTTCCCGGCGGCGGTAGCGCGAGCGCCTTTGTGGGCGCGCTGGGCGCCTCGCTTTGCGGGATGGTCGCTCGCTACGGGGCGACCAATCCCGCGCTTAGCGATCGGGCGGACGATCTTACGCGTGCATTTGCCCAGGCAGACGAGTTGGCGCAGGAACTAGTGGGTCTGGTTGCCGAGGATGTTCGTGCATACGGCCAGGTGTCCGCGTCGTATGGTATTCCGCGCGAGGACCCGGCTCGACCCGCGGCGATTCAGGACGCGTTGCGCGTGGCGGCCATGCCGCCGTATCGGATCATGGATGCCTGCGGGCGCGCGCTGGCGCTGCTCGAGGACATGGCGGACAAGGGCTCCCGACAGCTGCTCTCCGACGTGGCGTGCGGTGCCGTGTTCTGCCGCGCTGCCATGCAGGGCGCGAGCCTGACGCTCTTTGCGAACACCACGTCTATGAAGGATCGTGCCCGCGCCGAGGAGCTCGAGGCTGCATGTGACGAGCTGCTCGATACGTGGCTGCCGCGCGCCGATGCTCTGGCGCGCCGCGCCGCTGACGCCGCAAGGAAGAGGGGATAGCCATGGCAGAGCTGTTGAAGGGCGCTCCCGTCGCCCGCGCGTTGACTGAGGAGCTTGCCGCTCGCTGCGTGGCTTTGCGCGAGCACGGCGTTGTTCCGACGCTTGCTATCGTGCGCGTGGGCGAGCGCGAGGACGACCTGTCCTACGAGCGCGGTGCCCTCAAGCGCTGCGAGAAGGTTGGCATCGAGGTTCGCCGCGTATTGCTTCCCTCCGATGTTTCGCAGGACGAGCTGTTGGCGGCCATCGAGGACATCAATGCCGACCCCGCTGTTCATGGCTGCCTGATGTTTCGTCCGTTGCCCGCTGGGCTTGACGAGGATTCAGTTGCCGCGGCACTCGATCCTGCCAAGGACGTTGACTCCATGACGCCGGCCTCGCTGCTTACCACGCTTTCGGGGCGAGGCGAGGGCTTTGCTCCATGCACGGCCGAGGCCGTGCTGTCGTTGCTGGACCATTACGGCCTTGAGCTGGACGGTGCCAAAGTCGCGGTCGTCGGTCGATCGCTGGTGATTGGCCGTCCCGTTGCCGCCATGCTTACGGCTCGCAATGCCACAGTGACGACGTGCCATACGCATACGCGCGACTTGGCTGCCGAGTGTCGTTCTGCCGACATTGTTGTTGCCGCGGTTGGACGTGCGCGCACGATTGGCGCGGATGCGGTCCGCGAGGGCCAGACGATCGTCGATGTGGGCATCAACTGGGACGAGGCCGCCGGCAAGCTGGTCGGCGACGTCGATTTTGATGCTGCGGAGCCGGTTGTTGGCGCAATTACTCCGGTGCCGGGCGGCGTGGGGGCTGTGACCACTGCGATTCTCGCCAAGCACGTGATCGAGGCGGCGGAGCGTGCATCGAAATAGGCGTTTTTGACCACAGGGGTTGCCGGGGCGGCTGTTTCGCCCTTTTTGCGCCGAAGCGATACACTGTTGCCGTTTGATTTCTTCGCTCAAGGAGGATGCGCATGCCGTGCAC
>CABSBK010000280.1 GCA_902475865.1 uncultured Collinsella sp. | reverse complement strand
AAGCCCTGGCCGTGCTCGGGCGATTGCCTGTTTTAACCCAACGACCTGCGCATGCCTAAAAGCTATCTGCACGCCGAGCCGGCATGCGCCCGTGCGGAGCAAAACTGCTTCGACCCGTATCTGCAGGTGAGCGCTCGCCTGACCGCGCTTTCGCAGATGGGTCATGCGACCGATAAAATTGAGCTTATTGTGCTTGGCGGTACCTGGAGCGACTATCCACAAGGGTATCAGACGTGGTTTATGTCGGAGCTCTTCCGTGCGCTCAATGATGATGCGGTGGCGAGCGTGGCGGCAAATCCCATGTTGGCGCGTCCGGGCATAAGTCGTGCCGAGGCGGGGCGCCTGCTCGACGATGCGCCCGCCGATGCTCTGCCGCCGGTGGTGGCGGAGCGTCGTGAGCGCTACCGGGCTGCCGGCATTGCGACAGACGAGGCCGAGCTCGCGAGCGGTGTTGCAGGAGAGCAGGAGCGCGTGGATGTTGCTGTGGGCGGCTACAACCGCGCGGTGCGTCGTCTGTACGGCCCTGGCACGCCGTGGGGCGAGGTTGCCGAGTGGCAGGCGGCAACGATGGAGGAACTTGAGCGTCAGCAGCGCATCAACGAGACGGCGAAGCATCGCGTGGTGGGGCTCGTTATCGAGACACGCCCCGATGCCGTAACGCCGCAGGCCCTCACACTTATCCGCCGCTTGGGCTGCACCAAGATTCAGATGGGTATTCAGAGTCTTGACCAGCATCTACTCGATATCAACGAGCGCCGCATTTCGGTGGCGCAGATCGAGCGGGCGTTTTCGCTCGCGCGTCTGTTTGGCTTTAAGATCCACGCGCACTTTATGCTCAACTTGCTGGGCGCCACGCCTGATGGGGACAAGCGCGACTACGAGCGCTTTATGACCGAGGGCGCTTTTATGCCCGACGAGGTCAAGGTCTACCCGTGCGCGCTCATCGAGGGCTCGCGTTTGGTGGGCTGCTACGAGCGCGGCGAGTGGCGCCCCTATACCGAGGAAGAGCTGCTCGATGTGCTGGCCGACGACATCGTGGTGACGCCGGCGTTCTGCCGCATCAGCCGCATGATCCGCGACTTTAGCTCCGATGACATCATGGTGGGCAACAAGAAACCCAACCTGCGCCAGCTCGTTGAGAACCGCCTGGCTGCTCGGGGTGACGGTGCGACGGTGCGTGAGATTCGCTATCGCGAGATCAGCACGGCGGGCGCCGACCTGGACGAGTTGACCCTTGACGAGGAAGTGGCGTACGAGACGCCGGTGACGCGCGAGCGCTTTTTGCAGTGGGTGACACCGCAGGGCAAAATCGCGGGCTTTTTGCGCCTGTCGCTGCCCGACCGCGCGTTTGTTGCCGCGCATGCGGACGAGTTGCCGACGGTGTCGGACGAGGCGATGATTCGCGAGGTTCACGTGTATGGCATGGCGGCGCGCGTGGGCGATCAAGGCCAGGCGGCGCAGCATCACGGGTTGGGGCGTTTGCTCGTAGAGCGTGCGTGCGAGATTGCCCGGGATGCGGGTTATGCGCGTATCAACGTGATTAGCGCGATTGGCACACGTGAGTACTATCGTCATCTTGGATTTTATGACCATGGCCTTTATCTGCAAAAGGAGCTCTAGATGAACAAGCCGAGTGTTTCTGCCGGCGTCGTTGCCGGCGTTGCTCTGGGGGCCGCGGCGCTTGGCGCGGCCGCTGTCGCTGTCCGTGCTGCCTGTCTGCAGGTTGCGCGAACCCGCAATGGGTTGGCGCGTGTGAAACGCGTGCACGATGAGGGCGGCGACGAAGTCCGTGTATTGGTGCAAGGCGGCGTTTACCAAAGCGCAAGCTACGTTGGCGAGCGTTGGGCGGAGCCCGTCTTTGCGTACTACCGCGCGTTTGACGACGTGTTTGAGGCTGAGGACGCAATGCGTGATGCTTACGGGCATGGTATCGACCGTATGCTCATGCTGGGCGGCGGCGGGTTTGCCTATCCCAAGTTTGCACTGATGTCGCACGAGGACTTGCGCATGGACGTCGTTGAGTACGATGCCGAGATTACGCGCCTGGCGCGCCGTTGGTTCTACCTGGACGAGCTGGAGCGCACGGTGGGCGATCGCCTGCGAGTGATTACCGCTGAGGCTCGCTCGTATCTGGGCGTGACGAGCGTGGGTCATCGTCGCTACGACGTGGTCGTGAGCGATTG
>CABSBK010000279.1 GCA_902475865.1 uncultured Collinsella sp. | reverse complement strand
CATTATGCCGACTTGGGCGACTCTATGAGCATCATTCAGGTGATGAACAAGGTGCCTCTCGATGTCCTCTTTGACCTCGTAGCCGGGCTCGCGAAGGTGAACGTGCATATCCACCAGGCCGGGGACGAGGTACTTGCCGGAAAGGTCGCGGACCTCGGCTCCCTCGACGGCGAGATTCTCGCCGACCTCGGCGATCTTGTCGCCGTCAATCAGGACGTCAACGACACCGTCAAGCTCGACGGACGGGTCGACGACGTGGGCATTCTTAAGAAGCAAGGCCATTATCGGCACCTCCAAGCAGCAGATACAGGATAGCCATACGCACGCAGATACCGGCGTAGACCTGCTCCAGGATGACGGAGCGTTGCGGGTGGTCGGCCATATAGGAGTCGAACTCAACGCCGCGGTTGATGGGGCCCGGGTGGCAGATGATCGCATCGGGCTTCATGAGCTTCTCGCGGTCCTTGGTCAGGCCGAAGAGCTTGTGGTACTCGCGAATGGTCGGGAACGGGGCACCCTCGAGGCGCTCCTGCTGCACGCGCAGCATGTAGACGACGTCCAGCTCGGGCAGGACGGAATCGAGGTCGCTCGTCACGTGGTCGCAGCCCAGGACCTCGGGCGCCGGCGGCAGCAGCGTGCCGGGGGCGACGGCGTAGGTCTCGCAGCCCATGATCTTAAGGGCGGGGATCAGCGAGCCGCACACGCGGGAGTGGGCGATATCGCCGACGACGGCGACCTTCAGACCGTGGAAGTCACCCTTGTGCTCCCAGATGGTGTACAGGTCGAGCAGGGCCTGCGTGGGATGGTTGTGCTTGCCGTCACCGGCGCAGATGACGCTTGCGGGCGAGTTCTGCGTGACGATGTAGGGAGCACCGGCGTGCTTATCGCGAACGACGATGCAGTCGATCTTATAGGCGTTGAGGGTCTCGACGGTGTCGACGAGGCTCTCACCCTTGACCGTGGAGGTCGAGGAGCCGCCAAAGTTAAGGCTGTCGGCCGAAAGACGCTTCTCGGCGAGCTCGAAGGAGCTGCGGGTGCGCGTCGAGGGCTCGTTGAACATGTTGACGATGGTCTTGCCCTTGAGCGTGGGGACCTTCTTGATCGCACGCTCGTTGACCTCGGAGAACGCCTTGGCGGTCTCGAGGATGAGCTTAATGTCCTCTTCGGAGTACTCGGTAATGTCGATCAGGTGCTTATGGTTGAACGCCACGGTACTACTCACCTCCCAGCGGCGCGGAGCCCACGTGGGAACCCGGCGCGACGTCGTTAATCTCGACGGCGGTGTGGCCGTCGACTTCCTTCATATATAGGTGCACATTCTCCTCATGCGACGAGGGAACGTTCTTGCCGACAAAGTCCGGCGAGATGGGGAGCTCACGGTGGCCGCGGTCAACGAGAACTGCCAGCTCAATACGGCTCGGACGGCCCAAGTCCATGACGGCGTCGAGAGCGGCGCGAATGGTACGGCCCGTATACAGGATGTCGTCCACCAGCACGACGCGCTTGCCGTCGACGCTAAAGGGAATGTTGGTGGCGTGGATCGCGGGAGCGAAATTGGTAGCGTAGTCATCGCGGTAGAAGCTGATGTCGAGGCTGCCGAGCGGAACGTCGACGCCCTCGATCTCCTTGATCTCCTCGGCGAGCTTCTTTGCCAGAAGGTCGCCGCGCGTGACGATGCCGACCAGAGCGAGGTCTTCACAGCCCTCGTTGCGCTCGAGAATCTCGTGCGCGATGCGGGTCATCGCTCGATTGACGGCGGTCTCGTCCATAATGACCGCCTTGGGGGAAGTCGTGCCCATCGATCTCCTTCCTCACATGTCTTGACTGCTGACACAGTCAAAAAAAATAGATGCCCGACCGCTCAAAGCGGATCCAGACGCCCACAGGCAGGGCTGCTCTTTGGCAGCTATGTAATTCCATGTGGGTATCTCGTACCCCTTTAATGGTCAAGGGATAGTGTAGCCAACCTCAAGCTGAATTGCGAGCATAAATACAGAGCATTCCGTAAACGGAGCCCAATGCTCAATAAACCTATATATATTTGTGGGACGAGCTTGAAAACGCACACACGAGCTGGCATAATCCCCTCTGCTGCACGCAAATCGGATCTACGTCCAGGGCCGTGGCGTGGGCACTATCGCCAAAAGAGAAATATCTCTGTGTAGATTACGCACAGGGAGCTGCTT
>CABSBK010000278.1 GCA_902475865.1 uncultured Collinsella sp. | reverse complement strand
TCACCGGTGCCGACGACCCTGTTGCCGCATTTGACGCTATCGTCGCCGAGCTGGTCGAAAACGTCGCCTAAAAGATTCCCTCAAGTCACCACTTTTGGGTCTCATTAGCACAAATTAGCCCCTGTGCCTGCGAAAACTTTCCCATCCTTTGTGTGGAATCGCAGGTCAGGGGCTCAACTTTGACCTCCGTATATTGCACTTTTCGCAGGTATCGTCTAACCTATGGTGCCGTCGATTGGGCATTTAGTGCGTTTGACGTGCTAAAATGCCAATTATTGCATCAGATATAACCCAACTATTTGGAGGTTCGAATGGCACTCCCTCAGCTTACCGACGAGCAGCGCAAGCAGGCTCTTGAGAAGGCTGCCGCCGCACGTCACGCCCGCGCTGAGCTTCGCGAGCAGATCAAGAAGGGCGAGAAGTCCCTCGAGTCCGTGCTCAACTCCGATGACCCTATCGCTTCCCGCATGAAGGTTTCCACCCTCATCGAGTCTCTCCCCGGTTATGGCAAGGCCAAGGCCGCCAAGATCATGGAGGAGCTCGGCATCTCCGCTACCCGTCGCGTCCAGGGCCTCGGCGTCCGTCAGCGCGAGCAGCTCCTCGAGCAGCTGACCAAATAAGTGAGCGCTCAGGATTCAAAGCTCTTTGTGATTTCTGGACCGTCAGGCGCGGGCAAGGGCACGCTCGTCACTCGTGTGCGCGAGCGTCGCTCTAACCTGGGCCTGACGGTTTCGGCTACCACGCGAGCACCACGCAAAGGTGAGGTCGACGGCGTCAACTACTTTTTCCTGACGCGCGAGGAGTTCGACCGCCGCGTGGCAAACGGTGAGTTTGTTGAGTGGGCTGAGGTCCACGGTAACTGCTACGGCACGTTGGTGAGCGAGGTCACATCCAAGCTCGCCTCTGGCTCGTCTCTGATCTTGGAGATTGATGTCCAGGGTGCCTTGCAGGTCAAGGAGCGTTTCCCCGAGGCCGTGCTGATCTTTATCAAGCCGCCTTCGCTCGAGGTGCTCCGCGAGCGTCTGGTCGGTCGCGGTACCGAGACACCCGAGACGATCGAGCTGCGTATGGCAAACGCCGCCGATGAACTTGCCCTTGCCGACCGCTACGACGACGTCGTGGTGAATGACGATCTCGACCGCGCGACCGATGAACTCGTTCGCGTTCTCGATATGCATGAAAGGATCTGAGGTCCGTGTCCGTTGTAAAGCCTTGCATTGACGATCTTCTGGAGAAGACCGATCACAACCGCTTCCTGCTTGCTTCGCTTGCCTCCAAGCGCGCCTGCGACATCAATAGCATGCTGCGTGGCCAGCACAACCGCGTGCTTGCCGTTCAGGATGTCGATGACATCACCATCGGGCTTTCCGGTGCCGATACCATCTCGATGGCTATGGATGAGATTGTCGACGGCGACATCTCTTATGACGAGGCCCGTTACGAGAAGGCGCTCGGCCACAAGGTTGCTGAAGCCTAAATGGCGGCTCGCGTCTGTCTGGTCCACTATCACGAGGTTGGACTGAAGGGTAAGAATCGCGCACATTTTGAGCATATCCTCATGGATAACATCAAGGCGGCCTTGGCCGCCTTTTCCGTGAACGCCGTGTCTCGAATTTCCGGTTATATCCTCGTGACCTTTAACGAGCATCAGGCCGACGAGGCGGCGCGCGTCATCCGCACCGTCCCCGGCGTTGCCCGTGTGTCCCTGGCGTACCACACCAACCGCGACCCTCAGGAGTACTGTGCTGCCGCCGTGAAGGCGCTGCGCGAGTTTGGTCCCTTCGATTCGTTTAAGGTGCATGCCAAGCGCTCGAACACCGACTACGAGCTCACCTCGATTGATATCAATCGACAGGTTGGCGAGGTGCTGTGCGAGGCGTTTCCCGATAAAAAGGTCCAGATGCACGATCCCGACGCGATGGTGCACGTGCTGGTGGTCCAGGGTAGCGTCTATGTGTATGCGCGCTCTGAGCGCGGCGTGGGTGGTCTTCCGGTTGGTTCTGCCGGCAAGGTCGTGACGCTGCTTTCTTCGGGTATCGATTCCCCGGTGGCGACCTGGATGCTCGCGCGTCGCGGCGCGGTGTGCGTGCCGGTACATTTCTCCGGTCGTCCTCAGACACCCGATACGAGCGAGTATTTGGTGCAGGACATCATCCGTGCGCTTGAGCCGGGTGTCCAGATCGGCCGC
>CABSBK010000277.1 GCA_902475865.1 uncultured Collinsella sp. | reverse complement strand
TCAGCTCTGCGTGAGGTGCGGTCTTGCCACCGGGCGAACACTTTTAGCGCTTGGGATCTTATTTTGGGCCTCGAAGGGTGGATTTCGCGCTTTTGGTAAAGAAATGAGTGCGTGTTTTGCCGTGCGCCGGCATTGACGCAAAGAAAAGGGTCCGGAAGGCGAAGCCTTCCGGACCCTTTGCAATGCAAATCTGCTTGCAAGTGCGATTTAGCGCACCTGAGCGACGTAAGCGACGTTGGTCGAGGAGACCTTGTCCTCGAGCTGGACGCTCATGCGGGGATCGCCGGCGGTAGCGACGGTCAAATCGCCAGTCTTGACGTAGCCGAGCTCCTTAGCGGTCTCGATCGCCTTGACGATCGTGCCGTTGACGGTGCCCTGGGTAATCTCTGCCTGGTGCGGGATGACGCCCCAGTACATAATCATCTGCTGGACGGCCCACTCGTGGCGGGAGAACGCGCAGATCGGCATGTTGGGACGGAAGTGCGAGATCAGGCGGGCAGTACGACCAGTGGTCGTCGGCACGGTGATGCACTTGGCGCCAACGGTGGTGGCCATGTTCACAGCGGACATACCCACAACGTTGTTGACGACGCGGGTGCCGTGAGCGTCAGCCGGAACCTCGAGCGGAGCGTGAGCCGGGAGGTACTTCTCGGTCTCGAGAGCGATGCTGGCCTGCATCTTGACGGCCTCGACCGGGTACTTACCGGCAGCGGACTCGCCGGAAAGCATTACGGCGTCGGTGCCGTCGTAGATGGCGTTAGCGACGTCGGCAACCTCGGCGCGCGTCGGGCGCGGGTTCTGCTGCATGGAGTCGAGCATCTGCGTAGCGGTGATAACGGGCTTATAAGCCGCGTTGCACTTAGCGATGATCTCCTTCTGGATGTGCGGAACGAGCTCGGGCTTGATCTCGATGCCCAGGTCGCCACGGGCGACCATGATGCCATCGGAAGCCTCGAGGATCTCGTCGAAGTTCTCGACGCCCAGGGCGCACTCGATCTTCGGGAAGATCGTCACGTGCTCGCCGCCGTTCTCGCGGCAAAGCTCGCGGATGCCGCGGACGGACTCGCCGTCACGGATGAAGGAAGCGGCGATGTAGTCGATGTTCTCGGTCAGGCCAAAGAGGATGTCCTGACGATCGCGCTCGGTGATGGCGGGCAGCGAGATGTTGACGTTGGGCATGTTGATGCCCTTGCGCTCGCCGATCAGGCCGTCGTTCTTAACGACGCAGGTCATGTCCTGGCCGCTGACGGACTCGACCTCGAGGGCAACCAGGCCGTCATCGATCAGGATGAGGGAGCCCTTCTCGACCTCGGAGGGCAGAGCCAGGTAGTCGAGGGAGATGTGCTCAGAGGTGCCGTGGAAATCCTCGGACGTGGGCTGAGCGGTGACGACGATCTTGTCGCCGGTCTTGACGGCAACCTTCTTGCCGTCGACCAGAAGGCCGGTGCGGACCTCGGGGCCCTTGGTGTCGAGCAGGATGCCGACGGGCATACCGAGCTCCTTGGAAATACGACGGACGCGCTCGATGCGACCGTGGTGCTCGTCGTAGGATCCGTGCGAGAAGTTAAAACGGGCGACGTTCATGCCCGCCTTGATCATCTCGCGGATGGTCTCGTCGCTATCGCAGGCGGGACCCATGGTGCATACAATCTTGGTGCGCTTGTACATTCAGACCTCCATCTGACATCGTCTTGCGCTGATAGATAAACCATAAGAAATAAAACTGAGATGATTATAACGAAATGCCGACCGAATACCCCAAAAAATCGACCGTATGCCGAATTAGAAGTTCATTTTTTGCGAAAAAACGGTATATGCAAAAACTTTACCAACCGTTCTAACCGCTGCTATCTGGGCGATATTTCAGTTTGACGATGCGCCGAAGAAAAAACGTTTTACCAATCTTGAGCATCACACTGTCTGCACCGTTGCGCCTGTGCCGTGTTTCCAGATGGAATGTTTTGGCTAGACGCGTCGCTTTGGGTTACCATAGCTCCACTATCAACTGCCGCTCAGCACGGCAGCCTTGATGAGCCCTTGCCCTTCTCCTGGGAATTATGATCGGGCATCAATCTGCTGAGTGGCCCGAATCCCAGGAGGGGACTCTATATGCAAAAGGAATACCTGTCCGCCGCGGCGGAGGTGCTCAGCGACCAAGGTGTCGATGAGAACCTCGGCCTGAGCAACGGC
>CABSBK010000276.1 GCA_902475865.1 uncultured Collinsella sp. | reverse complement strand
CAGCAAAAACCGCAATGCCGACCTCATCCTCACGCATGCACGCAAGGGCAAGGTCGGCATTGTCTTTATTATTTATGTTCCAAAAGAGCAGCTTCGTAAATCAGCTCAGAGAAAACTACCGCGCAAGCACGTCCGCGATACGTCCGCTCGCATGCCCATCACCATAGGGGTTCGACGCATGGCTCATGGCCTCGTACTCGGCCTGATCGCTGAGCAGGCGACTGAACTCACGGTAGATGACGTCCTCCTCGGTGCCGACGAGCTTCAGCGTGCCGGCCGCCACGCCCTCGGGTCGCTCGGTAGTGTCTCGCATGACGAGCACTGGCTTGCCCAGGCTCGGGGCCTCCTCCTGGATGCCGCCCGAATCGGTGAGGATGAGGTGGCTGGCGGCCATGAAGTTGTGGAAGTCGAGCACCTCGAGCGGGTCGATGATGTGCAGGCGGTCGAAGCCGTCCAGCTCCTCGTGCGCGGCTTTGCGGACGAGCGGGTTCATGTGGATGGGGTAGATCGCCTTTGTGTCCGGATGCTCCTCCATCACGCGGCGGATGGCGCGGAACATACGGTGCATGGGCTCGCCCAGGTTCTCGCGGCGGTGCGCCGTGATGAGGATGAGGCGGGAGCCCTCCGCCCACTCGAGCTCGGGATGGGCGTACCCCTCACGCACGGTGGTGCGCAGGGCGTCGATGCCGGTGTTGCCGGTGACCCAGATCTTGGACTCCGGCTTGCCCTCGTCCAGAAGGTTCTTCTTGCTGGCCTCCGTGGGCGCGAAGTAGTACTCGCTCACGATGTCTACAGCCTGGCGGTTGAACTCCTCCGGCCAGGGGCTGTAGATGTCGTGCGTGCGCAGACCGGCCTCGACGTGCCCAACGGGGATCTGCAGGTAGAAGCAGGCGAGCGCCGCGGCAAAGCTGGTCGTGGTGTCACCGTGGACCAGAACCACGTCGGGCCTCTCGTCCTCGAGGACTGCCTTGAGCTTGAGCCGCGCGTCGCAGGTCACGTCGACCAGCGTCTGCCCCTGCTTCATGATCGCCAGGTCGTGGTCGGGTGTCACGTCGAAGACGCGCAGCACCTGGTCGAGCATCTCGCGATGCTGGCCCGTCACGGTCACGACGGTCTCGAACTCATCCGAACGTGCCTTCAACTCGTTGGCGAGCGGGCACATCTTGATAGCCTCCGGGCGGGTGCCGAAGACGAGCATGATTTTTTTCATTATCGGTCCTTTCTCATGTGCTGAGCCTTATGGGCATGAGGGCTATAAGAAACAGCGGACGATTGCCTCACTACAGAAAGAAGAGCTAAAAACAAGGCTATCGTTAGGACGGCCTCGGATATCGCAATCGCCGATGCCACGCCCATAGCGCCCCAACCATGACCAAGCCAAACGTTGAGCACCAAGGAAAGGATGGAATCGACTATCATGAGCAGGCTGTAAAGAGATTGATACCCAAAAGGAATGAGAAGCTGAACACCGAGAAAATTGTTTACGATGCCCAGCAACACCCAAATGGCAAGCGGAATGAGTGTATCGGCGCAAACTAGATACTCTTTGCCATAGAGAATCTCGACTACTGGATTGCGAAGGATCGCCATGCCAAATAAACCAGCCGCAAACAATACGACCACGGGAATACCAAACTTGGCAACAAGCCGCGCCGCGGAGCGCCGAGATTTCATTCGTTCTTCGTTTACACGCGGATACAGCGCTTGGCCAACAGGAGTAAACATCAGGCTCGCCATTTGCGGCACCTTCAAAATGGCAGCATACGAGCCAACGACCGCACTTGGCTGGCAACCGCCGAGCACCGTAACGCCAACATTTCCAATTATCTTGCCGGCGGCAGATGAAAGAAAAATCGGCATTCCGTCTCGCATCTCACATAGTATCTGCTTTATAGACGCAAAACCCATTTTGATCCCATAGCGCTTCCAAGCAAATACATGAGTAATAACACCAGAAGCAAGGAAAGTAATTGAATACAGGAACGAGTAAAGCATCAATTGACCGGGGTTATTTATAAGGAGGAAAATAAGAATGACAGAAAGCCCTCGCGCAGCCGCCGTGGCAATAGTGATGACCTTCATATCCTGCAAACCCTGAAAAAGCCAGTTAAGCTGTAAAGCAATGCCAACAAGCATAGAAAACAACGCAAGCATACAGGATAGCTGGTCCCCGGTTGCAGCCGACGTAAT